>CAXGVP010000075.1:0-10359 GCA_964013055.1 uncultured Albimonas sp. | reverse complement strand
ACAACCCATTCAATAACTCCTGCTCGAAACTGTCTTTTGTCTTCACCACTTCACTCCATTGCTCACCTCTGAGACCGCCGGCGGCGGGCGCGGGGCGCGGCGCCTCGGGGAAGGCGCCCGGGGACGCCGTCGTCGGGACGGCTGCGGCCGCAGCCGGGGCGGAGGCGCCGGCGAAGGACGGCAGGCCCTCGGTCCCGGCGCAGCCCGCCGACAGCAGCGCCGCGACCAGCGCCGCCGCCGAGGGACCGCGGCCGCCCGCCGGGGCGGAGCGGGGGCGCGCGTCCCGGGGCGCGGGGGGGGCGGGCCGGCGGGTCACCGGTCGCCGGACAGGAAGCTGGCGATGTCGGCGAGCGACGGCCCGATCAGGATGATCATCAGCGGCGGCACGGTGAAGAACATCGTGCCCAGCGTCAGCTTGGTGGGCAGCTTGTTGGCCTTCTCCTCGGCCCGCATCACGCGCTTGTCGCGCATCTCGGCCGCGTAGACCCTGAGCGCCTCGGCGATCGAGGTGCCGAACTGCGAGCTCTGGATCAGCACCGTCACGAAGCTGGAGATGTCCGACACCCCCGCCCGCGTGCCGAAGTCGCGCAGCACCTGGGAGCGCTCCTTGCCCGCGCGCATCTCGACCGAGACGATCTCGAACTCCTCGGCGAGCGCGGGGTGGGCGTGCTGCATCTCGTTGGAGACGCGCAGCAGCGCCTGGTCGAGCGACTGCCCCGCCTCGACGCAGACCAGCATCATGTCCAGCGCGTCGGGAAAGCCGTTGCCGATCTCGTCCTGGCGGGCGGCCCGCCTGCGGGTGACCCAGTAGGAGGGCAGCGCGTAGCCGCAGGCCACGCCCCCGATCACCGAGTAGGAGAGGATGTCGACCTCGGTCCCGCGCAGCAGCGCGAAGGCCAGCGCGCCCACGCCGATCAGCACCGCGCCCAGCACCCGGGCCACGAAGAACGCCTGCACCGCGGTGCGCGAGCGGTAGCCCGCCTGCATCAGCTTCTCGCGCGCGCCCTGGATCTTCTCCTGGTCCTTGGGCTGGAACAGGGGCGCGAGGGTCGCCAGCCGGCCGGGGCGGGCGGCGTCGGCGCGCAGGCTGTCGCTTTCCTGCCGGCGCCGGGCGCCGGCCGCGCCGGAGCCGCGGCTGGCGGCGGCCAGGCGCATCGCCTCGCGCTCGCGCTCGAGCTTCTGCAGCGGGTCCGAGCGCCGGAACATCAGCATCGGCGCCGCGGCCACGATCAGGATCAGCCCGAACCCGCCCATGACCCAGACCGGGCCCATGGGCCCGAAGGCCGCCGTCAGCGCTTCGAAGATCCGGTTCACCTGCCGCTCGTCCCGCTTGTTCGCGGCGCAGGGCGCCACGGTCGTCCCGACGCGGTTCGCGCCGCGCCTTCATTCGCCCCCGCGCGTCCCGCCCCCGTCCCGGGGCGGCCCGCGGTCAGACCTTGATGTTCACCATCATGCGCATGAACACGATGTTGATCGCAAGCATGACGCCCACCGCGATGGTGGCGGGCACGAAGAACGGGCTGTCGGTCACCCCGTCGTAGTAGTCCGGCCGGATCAGCTGCACCGCGATCAGCGCGATCACCGGGAAGGCCGACAGGAACCAGCCCGACCAGCGGCTCTCGGCCGTGATCGCGTTCACCCGGCGGAACAGCTTGAAGCGCGAGCGGACCACCGCCGCGAGCCCCGCGAGGATCTCGGCCAGGTTGCCGCCCGACTGGCTCTGGATCGCCACCGCCATGGCGAGGAAGCGCAGGTCGGGGACCGCGATGCGCTCGGCCATGCGGTCGAGGCTCTCGTTGACGTCGAGCCCGTAGATCGCCTCGTCGGCGATGATCCCGAACTCGGTGCCGATGGGGTCCGGCATCTCCTGCGCCACGATCGCCACGGCCGAGGAGAACGGGTGCCCGATGCGCAGGGCGCGCACCATCAGCTCGATCGCGTCGGGGAGCTGTTCCTCGAAGCTGGCGAGCCGCTTCTTGGCGCGGCCGTTGACCCAGAAGAACATCACCCCGAAGGCCATCGCCAGCCCCACGGGCGCCGAGATCAGCGGCCCGAGGTTGGTGAACACCATCAGCGCCACGAACACCACGCAGGCCGCGAGCCCGGTCAGCATCATGATCGTGCGCGGCGACCAGGGGATGTTGGCCTGGGCCGCCTTCTCGAAGATGCCGGCCAGGAGCGGCGTGCCCGAGGCGTTGACGTGGCGCTCGCGCTCCTTGCGCAGCTGGGACAGGACCTCGAGCGGATCCTCCCCCTTCTCCAGCAGCATCAGGCGGCGGTTGACCTTCGAGTTGCGCCGCGCGGAGCGGCCGAAGGTCAGCAGATACAGTCCCTCGACCGCGAGGAACACGCCCACGAAGATCAGTCCGAAGACCAGCGGCGCGACGCCCATGGCTCAGCCCAGCTTGCGGTTGGGGGCGTAGATCTCGGCCGGGAGATCGTAGCCCCAGGTGGCGAACCGCTCCGCGTAGTGGGAGCGGATGCCCGACGCCTCGAAATGCCCCAGCACGGTGCCGTCGGCGTCGAGCCCGGTGCGCTTGAAGCGGAACACGTCGTGCATGGCGACGACCTCCCCCTCCATGCCGGTGATCTCGGCGATGTGGGTCATCCGGCGCGAGCCGTCGGACAGGCGCGAGACCTGCACGATCACATGCACCGCCGAGGCGATCTGCGATCGCGTGGCCTTCAGCGGAATGTCGATGCCCGACATCAGCATCATGTTCTCGATGCGCCCCACCGCGTCGCGGGGGCTGTTGGCGTGGACGGTGGTCATCGAGCCGTCGTGGCCGGTGTTCATCGCCTGCAGCATGTCGAGCACCTCGTCGCCGCGGGTCTCGCCGACGATGATCCGGTCGGGACGCATACGCAGGGCGTTCTTGAGCAGGATGCGCTGGGACACCTCGCCCTTGCCCTCGACGTTGGCGGGCCGGCTCTCCATCCGCGCGATGTGCTGCTGCTGGAGCTGGAGCTCGGCGGTGTCCTCGATGGTGGCGATGCGCTCGTTGTTGGCGATGAACGACGACAACGCGTTGAGCGTGGTCGTCTTGCCCGAGCCGGTGGAGCCCGAGACGATCACGTTCAGCCGGGTCGCGACCACCGCCTGCAGGTAGGCCGCCATTTCCTCGGTGAAGGCGCCGTAGGCGATCAGCCGGTCGATCGAGAGCGGCGACTTGGAGAATTTGCGGATCGACAGCAGCGGGCCATCCACGGCGCAGGGCGGAACCACGGCGTTCACGCGGCTGCCGTCGGCGAGACGGGCGTCCACCCAGGGCTGGCTTTCGTCGACGCGCCGGCCGACCGCGGAGACGATCTTGTCGATCACCCTCAGCAGGTGCTTGTCGTCCTTGAACTCCACGCCCGAGAGCACGAGCTTGCCCTTGCGCTCCACGAAGACCTGGCGGGCGCCGTTGACCAGGATGTCCGAGACGCTGTCGTCCTTGAGCAGCGGCTCCAGCGGGCCCAGGCCGGTGACCTCGTCGATCAGCTCCTGGGTCAGCAGCTCCGCCTCGGCGGCGTTGAGCACCATGCCCATGTCGCGCAGGCCCTCGCGGGCGATGGCGGCGACCTCGCGGCGCAGCTCGGCCTCGGGCACCTTGTCGATGATCGAGAGGTTGAGCGTGTCGAGCAGCCGGCGGTGAAGGTCGACCTTCACCTGCATCAGGCGCTGGCGACGCTTGATCTCGCGGTTCTCGGCGGCGACGGCCTCGGCGGCGGCTGCGGCTTCGGCGGCGGCGGCGCGCTGGGCGGCCGCCTGGGCCGAGGCCGACATCTCGACGACCTTCGGCTCGGCCTCCTTCTGGTAGCGCTTGAACATGCGCCGGTCTCCTTACGCGCGCCTCGCGGCGCGGCCGCGGGTCAGGCGGGCGCCGCGCGCGAGGCCTGGACTTCCTCGAGCACCGCGCGGGCGGTCTTGCGGATTTCCTTCCGCAGGGCGTTGCCCGAGGCGAACTCGGCCAGCGGGGAGCCGTGGTCGCAGGCCTGGATCACGGCCTTTCCCCCGTCCGGCAACAACACTCCATACTCGATTCCAAGCGTTTCCGCCATTTTCTTGACCCGACCCTTTGCGCCGAAGTCTCCGAATCCGGGGACCCGGTTCATCACGTAGTCGACCTTGTCGAAGGGCAGGTCCTCGGCCTGGAGCGCGCGCAGGAAGCGCAGCATGTTCTGGGCCGAGCGCATGTCGATCTCCATCACCGCCCAGAAGCGCTGGGCGGCGGCGAGCGCGGTCTCGGTCCACTCGGTCAGCGTGGTGGGCAGGTCGACGATCACCACGTCGAAGCTGTCCCTGGCGAAACCCAGCAGCTTCTCGACGTCGGGGGGCGAGACGATGTTGAGCGGCAGCGCATCCGCCGGCGCGGTCAGCACCGAGATGCGCTTGCCCCGGTCCTCGAGCGCCGCGGCGAAGCCGTTGGGATCGGCGCGGTCGATGCCGGTCAGAAGCTCGAACACCGAATCCCGGCGCGGCATGTCGAGATAGGTCGCGACCGAGCCATACTGGAAGTCGAGGTCGAGGATCGCGATCTTCAGCCCGGTCTTGCGGGCCTCGTGGGCGATCTCCCAGGCGAGGTTCACGGCGAAGGTGGTGGCGCCGACGCCGCCCGCCACGCCGTAGACCGGGTAGATCAGGCCGTTGCGCGCCTCGCGGCTGTCGCCGTCGCCGCGGGCGTCGCCGACGGTCGCCAGGCTCTCGGCCAGGGCGCCGGGGGGCAGCGGCACGGGCAGGAAGTCCTCGGCGCCCGCGCGCATCATCCGGTGCATCGCCATCGGCGGCAGGTCCTGGACCAGCAGCACCATCGAGGCGCCCCGCCCCCGCCCCAGCGCAATCAGCTGCACCAGCTCGTCGATGCGGCCCATGTCGGTGGCGTCGACCGCGAGCAGGACATAGGCCGGCGGCTGCGCGTCCAGCGCCTTGCGAAGGCCCTTGAGGGTGACCGCCGTCCAGCCGCCGTCGGGAAACTCCGCCTCCAGCTCGCGCCGCAGCCCGTCGAAGGCGTCGAGGTTCTCCGCCACGACCATCATGTCGGCCGCCTGTCCGCCGCGTTTCAGGATCATCCCGTCGCGCCCCTTCCAGCCCGCGGCGCTCGGCCGCCCCCCGACGCGCTAGCGGACATGGACGCGGTCCGCAAGCCGACCCCGGGCCGCGGGGCGCCGTCCGCGGGGGGAAGAACAGGTCCGCCGGGCGCGGACCGGGAGGCGGGCGCGGCGCCCGGAGCGCCGCGCATCAGCCGCCGGTGGGCAGGGAGATCAGCGCCTCGGCGTCGTCGGTCGTGTAGTCGGAATAGACCAGCTCGGCCCGCTTGCCGTCGAAGGCGCGGCGGTTCCAGCCCAGGCCGTAGCCCTCGACCACGGTGACCGCGCGACGGTTCAGCCGCTCGCGGTCCTGGGTGGCGACCACCGGCTCGCGCTCGCCGCGGGTGGCGACCAGCAGGATCCGGTCCTCGCCCACCCCCAGATCAGCCAGCGCCCGGGCCGCGGCGGCGGCGCGGCGCATGCCGATGCGCTCGTTGTAGGTCGACGAGCCCACCAGGTCCGCGTGCCCGTAGATCGCCACCAGCGCCGAGGGATTGCGCACCAGCCACTGCGCCTGCCCCTCGAGGGCCGCGAGCGCGCCCGGCTCCAGCTCGGCGCTGTCGAAGGCGAAGGTGACCACGGGATCGGTCCGGGCCGCGAACTCCACCGCCAGCAGGCGCAGGCGCTCTGGGTCGACGATGCCGCGCATCGCCAGGATGTTCTCGGCGTTGGCATAGCCGTGCTGGTCGGGGTTGGGCAGGCTTCCCGCCGGCGTCTCGCAGGCCGCGAGGCCCAGCGCCGCGATCAGGCCCGCGGCCAGCGCCCCCGCCCGGCCCCGGCGCTCATTCGAGGACATAGCCGAACTCCCCCTCGAAGTTGCGCGCGCCGACCGAGCGCGCGACCGGGTCGCGCACCGCCTCCAGCTTGCCCAGCAGGAACAGCTCCCGCTCGGAGGGGACCCGCAGGCGGTCGCCGGGCAGCTGCACCACGTCCTCCTTCACCGGGTCGACCAGGTAGGCGGTGACCATGATCACCAGCTCGGTCTGGCTGCGCTGGAAGCCCGAGGAGCGGAACAGCGTGCCCAGGATCGGCACGTCGCCCACCCAGGGGATCTGGGAGGCGTTGTCGCGGAAGTCGTCCTGCAGCAGCCCCGCGATGGCGAAGCTGTCGCCGTCCTTGAGCTCGATGGTGGTGCGCGCGCGCCGGGTGGAGAAGCCGTTGAACGAGATGCCCTGGTTCTCGATCACCACCGAGCTGTCGATCGCCGAGCTTTCGGCCTCGAGCTCGAGGTTGATCAGGTCGCCGTCGACCACCGTGGGCGTGAAGCCCAGGCTGACGCCGAAGGGGCGGTATTCCACCGCGATGTTGCCGTCGTCGCCGCCGTAGACCGGGATCGGATACTCGCCGCCCGCGAGGAAGCTGGCGGTGTCGCCCGACAGCGCCACCAGGTTCGGCTCGGCCAGCGTGCGCGCGAAGCCCTTGTTCTCCAGCGCATCGATGGTCAGCGAGGCGAGCACGCCCCCCGCCCCGAAGCTGATGCCCAGGATGCCCTCGGTCTGGCCGGAGGGGACGTAGCCGGTGTCGGGATCGTCGTCGACCTGGAAGCCGGCGGCGTTGCCGTTGTCGAGGAAGTCGGCGTGCTCGCCGCCGATGCCCCAGTTGCCGGTGCGGATGCCGAAACCCCAGTTGAAGCCCAGCTGCTTGGCGGCGCTGCGCTGGACCTCGGCGAAGCGGACCCGCAGCAGCACCTGCTGCGAGCCGCCCACGGTGAGCATGTTCGACACCCGGCCCGGCGCATAGCGCTCGGCCAGCTCCAGCGCGCGCGACATGCGCACGGTCGAGGTGACGTTGCCCGACAGCACGATGCCGTCGGCGGCGGAGCGCACCAGGATCCGCTCCTGCGGGAGGATCTCGGACAGGCGCTCCTTGAACTCGGCGAGGTCGGGGCCGACCGCGACCGCGACATTGGTGATCAGCCGCCCGTTGGGCCCCAGCAGGGTCAGCGTCGTGCGCCCCGCCATCTTGCCCAGGATGTAGATCGAGCGGTTGGACAGCGCCGCCACGTCGGCGATGGCGGGGTTGGCCACCGAGACCTCGGCGAAGGCCTCGGCCGATTCGATGACGATCGCGCGGTTGACGGCGACCGAGAGGTCGGGAGAGGCGGCGCCCTCGAGCACCCGCACGACCGGCGCGCCCTGGGCCCGGGCGGAGACCGGCGAGAGCACGACGAGGCCCGCGACCAGTCCGCAGGCGACCGTCGCGCCGGCGATCCGCGCAACAGTGCGCAGACGTGCTGCGTGGCGTCGCCGGATCATGCCGCTGCTCCTCCCACTGTCGATACCCCGCTTTAAGAGTCTGGCGCAAACCTCGGGAATAAAGCTCTTTTCAAATTCTACGTTCAAGATGCTTTGCAGGGACGCCGAGGCGTTTTTCGCGGCGGGACTCGCAAACTGTGGCCAATTGGCGACGCTGCCCGCCCAGTCGGAGGCCGGCGTCCCCGCCCCGGCCTGCCCCCTGCCCGCGCCGTCGCGGCGGGCGGGGCCCATGCGAAACGCCGCGCCCCTTTCGGGACGCGGCGCCGGGTCGGCCGGGGGCTGGCGGCGGCGTCGGGCAGGCCGACGGCGGGCCGGCTCAGCGCATGGTCTTGACCTCGATCTGGCTGCCGCGGCGCACGATGACCTGCACCTCGGGCTCGGGCTCGGGGGCGGCCTCGACGGGCGCGGGGGCGGGGGCCTCCTCCTCGACCACGCCGAGCAGGGCGTTGCGGTCGAGCACGCCTGCGTCGTTGGTCGAATCGGCCCCGAAGCCGCGCAGCGACAGCGACAGGCTGCCGACGGTGGAGGCGAGCGTCAGCGCCTGCACCTGCTCGGGCGTGCCCTGCACGGTGACGGTGCGCGCGACCTTGGCCTCGATCCGGTCGGGGTCGGTGTCCTGGTCGACGGCCACGATCTCGATGTTCTGGATCAGGATGCGGGTGGTGGGCGCGGCGCGGTCGCGGGTGGTCAGGATGATGTCCACCCGGCTGCCCGGAAGCAGGAAGCCGCCCACGGCCGAGGCCGCATCGACCGGCAGCGTGTAGGCGCGCATGCCCGGCTCGATCAGGGTGGCGACGGTGGCGCGCTGCCCGAAGCCGGTGATCTTGGTCTTCAGGATCAGCTCGTTGGGCTCCATCCGGCGCAGCACGGTGCGGGGCTTCACGTCCTCGCCCTCGCCGAACAGGTCGACGGGGGAGGTGAAGGCGTTCTCGGGGACCGCGTCGGCGGGCCACTGCACCACGCGCACGTCGGCGCGGGTCAGCTGCTGGCCGAACTTGAGGTCCTTGTTGGCGACGGCGACCGGCACGGTGGCGACCGCGTCGCCGCTGCGCGCCTCGGCGGCCTGCACCTTGGCGAACACATACCAGGCGGCGCCTCCGGCGAGCGCGAGCCCGATCACGAAGATGAATACGGCGAGCGATCTCATGGCGGCGGCCTCGCTGCGGTCTGGAACTGGTCTGGGCGGCGGGGAAACGGCCGAAGCCGCCCACGGCGCCGAGGCCGGGGGCGGCTTAGCCGATCGTCTCCCGGCCGATGCTTCCGGCGGCTCCCGCGTCGCGCCGAGCGCGACGCGGGGTTCGCCGCGGAAGCCGTGCGGCTCAGGCTAGGATCAGGTGCCGGTGGAGGTCCACTCCTGGCCCGAGACGGCCGTGCCGCCCTGGGACAGCTCGGCGTCGATCGAGTCGATCAGGCCGCCGACGCCGCCGGAGAGGGTGGTGATCGCGCCGATCGAGAGGATCACGACGGCGGCGGTCAGCACGACCCAGTCGACGGTCACGGCGCCGGACTCATCGGAGATCACGCGGCGAGCTTTGGTGAAGATGTTCATCTCAGGCTTCCTTCTGCAACACGGGTCCCGGCATGCGCCTGGTAGGGATCCCTCATCGCCCACTCGGGCGAACACTATACTCAACCCCTGACCGGGGCACTCACTAGCGCCCCAACCGGGGCGGTCTGGTTCGCGGCGTTGGATAACCTCCGCTGCGGTGCTCATATACATGAACGCCCCTGACGCGGAAATCAACCCGATTCGCATTCCCCCGCGCCAAGAAATCCCGGCATGTTTAAGTTGACGGTTTGTGAACAGGACGGCCGAAACTCGGCGTCACGCGCATTTTCCATCCTGTGGGGCGCATGGGGACTCTGAACGGCGGCGAAACCATTCAGGAGACCTTACGAAGAAGGAGATTCGGCGGACCGGGACTCAGTCCCAGGCGCCCTGCACCGCGACCGCGCCCTCGTTGATGAGCTGGGTCACGGCGTCGAGCAGGGACTGCATCCCGTCGGAAAAGGCGGTGCCGAAGCTGATCGCGAGCATGATGACGCTTGCCGACAGGATCACGAAATCCGCCGTCACCGCTCCATCCTCGCGTGCCACGAGGCGGAAGATATGCTTGTACTCGAGCACTGTTACGCACCGCTTCATTCGACTGGGAGCATGCTACACCATCTTGCAGCTGTCAGCCACATGAACCCGGGCCCGTCCGGCGGCCGCGTCGCGGGGCGGCGGCGCCTGAGCGAGGCGACGGCCGCAGGCCTCTCGCGCAGGCTGCGCGGCGGGGCGATGGCGGCGGCGCTGGCGCTGGCGACGGCAGGCGCCGCGGAGGCGCAGGCGCGCCTTCCCCAGGTTTCGGCGCCGGAGGTCGCGTTTCGCAGCGTCACCCCGCCGACGGGCGGCACGCGGAAGAGAATAATCTTTCAGGAACAGTCACTTGACGCCCCCATCAGGGCGACGGGGCGCGGCTTCTGGACCCGTCCCGAGGCGCGGCCCCAGCTGACCCCCGGCCGCCCCCTCGGCCCCGCGCTGGAGGCCGCGGCAGCCTGGGCCCGGACGACCGGGCGCAGCCCCGAGCAGGACCGCACGACGGCGCGGCGGATCATGGCCGCGCACGGGCCGGCGATGCTGGCGGCGGCGCAAGGCTCGGGCCTGTCGCTGAGCCTGCTGCTGGCGGTGGCGATCGCGGAATCCGGAGGTGATTCGGGCGCCGTGAGCCCCAAGGGCGCCCGCGGGCTGATGCAGCTGATGCCGGCCACGGCGGCCGACCTGGGCGTGGCGGACGCCTTCTCGCCGGCCGAGGCGGCGCCCGGCGCGGCCCGCCACCTGTCGGGCCTGCTGCGCCGCTTCGACGAGGATCCGCTGGCCGCGATCGCCGCCTACAACGCCGGCGCGGCGGCGGTGGAGGCGCGCCGCGGCGTGCCCCCCTGGGCCGAGACCCGCGCCTACGTGCCCCGGGTGCTGTCCGCCGCCGCGGCCCTGCAGGAGCTGTGCCTCGTGCCGCCGACGGGCCCCCGCGCCCCCTGCGCCCCCACGCCG
>CAXGVP010000074.1:0-10484 GCA_964013055.1 uncultured Albimonas sp. | reverse complement strand
CCGCGAGGCGGCCGGCGTCCCGGACCAACCCTCGCCCCCAGCCGGCGCCGCGCTTGCCGCATAGCGGATCGCGCCTTCGGCCCGGCAGCGCAGGCGCGCCTTCGGCGCGTATTCCGGCCTCCGGCCGGTCCGGCGCCACGCCAGCGGCAGGCCCCGGCGCCAGCCGGGCGGCCGAGGGGGGCTCGATGCCCCCCGAGGACGGCACGTGGCCGGGGGCTCAGACCAGGCCGGGCTCGGTGACCTAGTGGTCGTAGGGGTCGCCGGCGGTGTGGTAGGGGACGATGCGGAAGCCGGCCTCGGTCTGCTCGAAGCCGCGCACGCCGGCGTAGGAGATGCCGGCCTCCTCCAGCATCGCCTTCGCCTCCGCCTCCAGCCCCATGGGGACGTAGAGGAAGAAGTGGCGCACCTTGGTGGGCGTGCGGTCGTCGGCGGTCTCGGAGCCCAGGCGCAGCATCTCGATCTTCGAGGGGTCGAGGGTCATCTCCACCTCGCCGACCTCGCGCACCACGTCCTCGGGCGAGACGATGATGATGTCGGGATAGTAGATCCCGCCGTCCGGGGTCTCGATCCCGCGCCTGGGCTCGAGCGTGTTGCAGATCGCGTAGTAGCCCTCGGGCCAGTCCTGCTGGCCGGGGAACGGGTAGCGGGTGCGCGAGATGTAAAGCGCGACCTGATCGTGGACGTCCTGGGTCATCGGAAACCTCTCTGTCGGGGGGCGGAAACGGGCGGCCGTGAACTCGACTCTTGTTTTGTAGTTAACTCCACGTTTTGCGGTGCGTCAAACGCAAACCCCCGCCGGAGGGCGGCTCCGGCGGGGGTTCGGGACGCGAGGCGCGAGGGCGGCTCAGCCCCGGCGGCGGTCGTCGCGGGCATCCTGCCAGGCGTGCCAGCGGGTCAGCGCCACGGCGGCCCAGGGGGCGAAGGGGCGGAACGGCACCTTGGGGAAGGGCAGGTCGTCGAAGGCGGTCTCGGCGTCGGGGCGCCCGAGGATCCGGCGGGCGATCCGGTCGGCGAAATAGAGGCTGCGGGTGACGCCCGAGCCGCAATAGCCCCCCGCGAACCATACCCCGTCGATCCGCCCCAGATGCGGCGCGTGATCCTGGCTGTAGGCGATCCGCCCGGTCCACAGATGCGAGAAGCGCACGTCCGAAAGCTGTGGGAACACCCGCGAGGCCGAGGCGCGCACGGCCTTCGCACGCGCCTCGCGCGAGCCGTTCATCGGCCCGATGCGGCCGCCGAAGATGAAGCGTTTGCCGTCCGGCGTGGGGCGGAACCACATGAAGACGCGGCGGTTCTCCCCGAAATTGTTCCCCGCGGGCGTCAGGTCGCGCATCAGGTTGGGCGACAGCTCCTCGGTCGCCGCCACGCCGGTCAGCATCGGCACCACGCGCGGGCCCAGCGGCGCGGTCGCGCCGGGGGCGCCGTAGCCGTTGGTGGCGACCACCACGTCGCGGGCCAGAAGCGCGCCGGAGGGGAGGCGCAGGGCCACCCGGTCGCCCTCGCGCTTCATCCCCGAGACGGGAGTGTCCTCGAACAGCATCGCGCCGGCGGCCTCGGCGCGGGTCGCCAGCGCCTCGACCAGCAGGCGGGGCTGGATGCCGCCGTCGCGCAGGTAGAGGACGCCGCCCTCGTAGAAATCCGAGCCGATGTGGTCGCGCTGGCGCGCCTTGGGGATCATCTCGAAGGGCAGGCCCACGGCCCTGGACAGGCGCTCGCACTCGCGGGCGGTCGCCTCGTAGCTGGCGGCGGTGGGGGCGCCGCGGAAGCGGCCGGGCAGCGTGAGGGCGCAGTCGATGCCCTCCTCGGCCACGAAGGTCTCGAAATGGTCGAGGGCGAGCATGCCCTCGCGCATGATCGCGGCGGCCTTCGCCTCGCCGTAGGCCGCGGTCAGGCCGGCCATGCCCAGCTTGTGGAAGCTGGGGCCGACCATGCCGCCGTTGCGGGAGGAGGCGCCGTGGCCGATGTCGTGGGCTTCCAGCACCGCGACCGAGCGGCCGCCGCGGGCGAGCTCCAGCGCCGCGCGCAACCCGGTGAAGCCGGCGCCGACGATGGCGACGTCGACCTCGGCGGGCATTTCCGCCGGCTTGGGGACGTAGGGCGGGCGGCCGTCGCGCCAGTAGTTCTCCCCGTCGCCGGGGGCGATGGGGGCGGGGGTCATTCGGTCAGGGTCCAGGCCTGGCGACGACGCTCGGTCGGGAAGCGGTCGGTGAGATCGAGCGCCTTGATCCGGGCGACCGAGGCCTCGAAGAGCTGGCGGTTCACCGGCACGCCGTCGGGGGAGAGGGCGACCTTGCGGATGGACTCGCCCCGGCCGCCCCAGGCCTCGTAGAGGCGGTGCAGCTGGTGGACCGCGTCGCCGTCGGCGATGTCGATGCGCAGGTCGGCGAGGTCGATCTCGTGGGGGCCGGAGACGCGCAGGGCGGCCGAGAGCAGGCGATCGCCGACCTCCCCGCCCGCCTCGCGGCCGGCCTCGAGGCCGGCCAGCAGGCGCTCGGCCAGCGGCGCGTGGGGCTGCGCGGCGAAGGCCTCGGCCATGGCGACGGGGACCTCGGGGTTGTCGAGGATGTTGCCCAGCGCCAGGCAGTCGGGGACCACGGCGTGGGAATAGATCGAATACATCGAGCGGCCGTGGTGGACGGCGATCCGGCCCTGCGCGTCGATCACGCCGACCTGGCGCCATTCGATGTCGGGGGTCGAGCCGCAGATCTCGGTCAGCACCGCGTCGGCGGAGGCGCCTTCCGCCAGCAGCCGCACGCCGAGGTCGCGCAGGCGCGGGTCGGTGCGGTGCTGGCTCAGCACGCCCCCCTTGCCGTGCAGCAGCCCCACGCAGCGCGAGCCCACCGCGAGGTCCGAGGTGGTGATCGCCGCGCCATAGGCGCCGGTGCGCACGCAGCGGCCGACAAGCGAGAAGGTCATGCGGGGTCTCCGGTCAGGGCGTCGAAGCGGGGCACGGGGACGTCGTGGCCCTCGGCCTCGAATTTGGTCCACATGGAGCGGGTGGCGGACTGGGCGTCCGCGACGGCGGCGGGCTCGTCGATGGTGGTCAGGCGGCGGTCGCGCATCAGGAAACGGCCGGCGACCATGGTATCCGTGACCAGCCCGGGGTGGCCATAGTGGACGAGGTTGGAGATGGCCGAGACGGTCGGCGCCATGGTCGCCTGGGTGAGGTCGATCATGGCGAGGTCGGCGGCCGCGCCGGGCGCGATGCGGCCGAGGTCCGGACGGTCCAGCGCCTTGGCGGCGTTGACGGTGGCGTAGTCGAAGACCCGGCCGGGCGAGGGCCGCACCGACCGGCCCCAGGCGCCGCGATGCAGGACCAGGGCGGTCTTCATCGACTGGAACATGTCCTCGGTCATGTTGTCGGAGCCGAGCGCGATGTTGATCCCGGCCTCCTGGATCGCCTTCACCGGCGCGGGGTGGGGGCCCTTGGCGGACATCGAGGCGGGGGAGTGGATGAAATGCACGCCGCGGTCGGCCAGCGTCTGCACGTCGCTCTCGGTGCAGAAGGTCCAGTGGACGGCCAGCAGGTCGTCGCCCAGGAACCCGTTGCGGTCGAGGTATTCGGTCGAGGTGCAGCCGTGCAGCGCCTCGACCTGGGTCTTTTCGGAGATGATCTGGCTGAGGTGGATGGTGCGGCGCAGGCCGTGGCGGGCGGCCAGTTCGGAGACCTGCTCCAGCATCCACGGAGAGCAGTTGTCGGGGCCGTGGGCGGCGGCCATGACCTGCACGCGGCCGTCTTCGGAGTTGTGGAACCGCTCGATGAGGGCTTCGGTCCGGTCGAGGAAGGTTTGTCCGAAGGCGCGGTCGAAGCGGTATTGGCCCTTGCCCACTTCGGTCGTCACGGCGTCCGCGCAGCTCTCGGCCAGCCACAGGCGCAGGCCGGAGGCGGCCATGGCCGGGGCGTAGTCGGCGACGTGGCGCAGGGGGTCGACGAGGGTGGTCGTGCCGGAGCGGATCGCCTCGGCGCAGGCGAGGCGGGCGATGGCGGCGCGCTCGGGGCCCGTCAGCAGGTAGGAGACGGGGACCATGTACTGGTAGACGAGGTTGCCCTCGACGTCCTCGATGGTGCCGCGAAGGGCCAGCAGGACCGCGTGGGTGTGGGCGTTGACCAGGCCGGGGATGATGAGGCGGCCGGAGCAGTCGATGGGCTCGAAATCCGCGAAGTCGGTTCCGGCCGGGGCGTCGTCGAGGACGGCGGCGATGCGGCCGTCCTCGACGGCCAGCGTCGCGGGGGCGATGCGGGGGCCGTCGGTTCCGGGCGCGCCGGGCAGCGCGCAGGCGGCGTTGGTCAGGAGCAGGCGGGTCATGTGCGGCGCAGGCCCGAGATCACGGCGACGACCAGCGAGATCACCACCAGGATCGTGGCGACGGCGGCGATGGTGGGGTCGATGTTGTCCTGGATGCCCTCCCAGATCAGCTTGGGCAGGGTCTCGACCCGGCGCACGGTGATGAAGAGCACGCCGACGATCTCGTCGAAGCTGACGATGAAGGCGAAGACGGCGCCGGTGATCATGCCGGGACGGGCGGCGGGGACCACCACCTCCCACACCGTGCGCCAGATGTTGGCGCCGAGCGATCGCGCCGCCTGGGGCAGCTTGGGGTCGAGGTTGGCCAGCGCCGCGAAGACGGAGATCGAGACGTAAGGCAGCGCCAGCAGGGTGTGCGCCAGGATCACCCCGGTCCAGGTGTCGATCAGGCCGAGCTGCACCCAGAAGCGGTAGAAGCCGAGCGATTGCACCACCGGCGGCACCAGGATCGGGACGATCAGCACCCAGCGCGCGATGGTGGCGGCGCGGCCGCCCAGGAACCACACGCCGATCGAGAAGGCCGTGCCCAGGACCGTGGCGAAGAAGGCCACCGCCAGCCCCACCAGGATCGAGCCCAGCGTCCCCCCCAGCCAGCGGGCGGAGGTGAAATAGGCCTCGTAGTGCTGGAGGCTCAGGCTCTCCTTGGGCAGGCCGATGTAGGAGGTGTCGGTCAGCGAGACCGGGATCACCACCAGGATCGGCAGGGCCAGGAACGCCGCCACCAGCCAGCCGCCGGTGGACATGGCGATGCGGAACGGGGTGGTGCGGGCTTCGGGGGCGCTCATCAGTTCCGCTCCAGCAGGGCGTTCTTGAGGTTCAGGAACCGGCCCGCGATCACCAGCACCAGGGCCGTGGCGACCAGCAGCGCCACCGAGAGGGCGGAGCCGAGACCCCAGTTCAGGAACTCCTGGATCTGGTAGGTGATGTATTCGGAGACCATCAGCACCCGTCCCCCGCCCAGCAGCGCCGGGGTGATGTAGAAGCCCAGCGACAGCACGAAGACCAGCAGCGCGGCCGAGCCGATGCCCGGCAGCGTCTGCGGCAGGTAGACCAGCCGGAAGGCGGTGAGCTCGGAGGCGCCGAGGCCGCGGGCCGCGTCGGTGTAGGCCGAGGAAATCCCGCGCATGTTCGCCAGCAGCGGCAGCACCGCGAAGGGCAGCATGACGTGGACCATGGCCAGCACCACGCCGAATTCATTGTGCATCAGGCGCAGCGGACGCTCGATGATGCCGACGTCGCGCAGGGCGTCGTTGACGATGCCCGAGCGGCCCAGAAGCACGATCCAGGAGAACGAGCGGATCAGCACCGACACCCAGAACGGCAGCAGCACCAGCGCGATCAGCAGGGGCTTGGCGCGCCGGATCGTGTTGGCGATGGCGTAGGCGCAGATGTAGCCCAGGATCACGCAGAACACCGTGGTCAGGGCGGCGACGCGGAAGGTGATCACGAAGGAGGTGGTCACGGCCTGGGACTCGGCGCCCTTGACGTAGTTGCCCAAGCCCAGCTCGGGCTCGGTCACCGAGATCGCCCAGATGTTCACCAGCGGCCAGATGTAGAAGATCACCATCACCGCCAGAGCCGGGAGGGCGAGCAGCCAGTAGCGGGCCTTGTCGGAGGTCATGGCGCGTTCCGCATCGAGGACCCCCGCGGGGCCCGGAAGTCAGGGGCGGCCGGCGCGCGGGGCGCGCCGGCCATGATCCGTCCCCGGCGCCGGCACGCGCCGGGGACGGTCGGGGGTGCGACGCCTCAGTTGATCAGGGCGTTGACGTACTTCTCCTCGGCCGCGACCTGGTTCGCGGCATACCACTCGTCGTTGTAGAGGATCTGGGTGGCCACGTTCTCGGGCGAGGTGGGGTTCCAGGCGGCCATCGACTGAGGCACCAGCGGCGCGGCGGCGGGGTTGATCGGGGCCGAGCCGATCAGCTCGAACCACTTCACCTGCAGGGCGGGATCCTGGGCGTAGGCGATGAACTTCATCGCCTCCTCGGCGCCGGCCGGGTTGCCCTTGGGCACGACCCAGGTGCCGGGCGACATCACGCCGCCGTCGAAGGAGACGGCGAAGGTCCCCTCCTCCATCTCGTCCTTGAGCAGGTGGGCGCGGGTCGACCAGATGTTGCCCATCACCACCTCTTCCTGGAGGAACAGGTTCTGGGACTCGGAGCCCGAGCCCCAGACGATGACGTTGTCGCGGATCTTGCGGAACTGGTCGATGGCCGCGTCGATGCCGTCCTGGGTCGAGAGCACCTCGTAGACCTCGGAGAGCGGCACGCCCTGGGCCATGGTCGCGCACTCGAGCTGGCCGCGGACGGCCTTGCGGAAGGTGCGCATGCCGGGGAAGTTCTTGACGTCGAAGACGTCCGCCCAGTTCGCCGGGACCCCGCCCTCGGAGAGCTTGGGGTTGTAGGCCAGCACGTAGGAATAGACGTAGTTGCCCGCGCCGTATTCCCAGTCGGTGCCTTCCATCATCTTGGTCCGGTCGATGATGTCGTAGTTCATCGGCTCGGTCACGCCGGCCTCGCCGAGGATGATCGCCGAGCCGGGGCCGGAGTCGCACACGTCCCAGACCACCGCGCCGGATTCCACCATGGCGCGGATGCGCCCGGCCGAGGGGCCGGAGCCGTCGATGACGACGTCGATGCCGGTGGCTTCCTTGTAGGTGTCGCCCAGCACTTCCTTGATCACGTCGGCGGCGGTCCCGCCCCAGTTGACGATCACCAGCTCGGACGGCGCGGCCTTGGCGCGGCCGCCCATGCCCACCATCGGGATCACGCCCAGCGCGCCCATGGCCATCAGGAAGCCGCGCTTGGTGATGCGGCCTTCGCGCAGCTTGTGCGCGGCGATCTCAGCGAGGTCGCGCTTGAAGTCGTTGTCGTGGGACATCGGTCGCTCCTTGTCGGAAGGGTCTTCGGGCGCGGCTTCTGACGGCCGCTGGTCTTGCGGGTCCGGGCCGCGGGATGCGGCCCGGGATCGGGTCGGCGCGCGCGTTCCGCGCCCGGGGGGGGCGCAGGCGCTCAGCGCGCCTCGAGGAAGACGCAGGCGTCGCGCTCCCAGCGCAGGGTGACGGGCAGGCCCGCGTCGGGGTGGATCGCCGCCTTCCAGGTGGGGCGGGAGACGAGCAGCGGGCCCAGGCGCTCGGTCTCCACGATCAGCTGCGCGCGCTCGCCGAGGTAGGAGACCTGGGCGATGCGGCCGGGCACGCCCTCGCCGCCCTCGGGGCCCAGCGCGATGCGCTCGGGACGGAGCGCGACGCGGGCGGCGGCGCCGACCGGCGGGGGCGCCGCGGAGGCGATCTCGATCGGGTGGCCGGAGAGGTCGCAGGCCGCGCCGCCGGGGACGTGGCCGGCGACGGTCACGTCCAGGAAGTTGGATTTTCCGAGGAAGTTCGCCACGAAGTCGGTGCGCGGCGCGTCGTAGAGGGCCTCGGGCGCGCCCTGCTGCTGGATCCGGCCGCCCTCCAGGATGACGATCCGGTCGGACATCGACAGGGCCTCCTCCTGGTCGTGGGTGACGTAGATGAAGGTCACGCCCAGCTTCTCGTGCAGGGCCTTGAGCTCCCACTGCAGGTCGGCGCGCAGCTTCTTGTCGAGCGCCGACAGCGGCTCGTCCAGCAGCAGCACCGGCGGGTTGAAGCTGAGCGCGCGGGCCAGCGCCACGCGCTGCTGCTGGCCGCCCGATAGCTGCTGGGGCATGCGGTCGGCGAAGCGGCCCATCTGCACGAGGTCGAGGCACTCGGCGACGCGGGCCGCGATTTCGGCCTTGGACTTGCCGCGGACCTTGAGGGGGAAGCCGACGTTCTGGGCCACCGTCATGGTGGGGAACAGGGCGTAGCCCTGGAACACCATGCCGAAGCCGCGCTTCTCGGGCGGCAGCGAGGTGATGTCGGTCCCGCGCATCGAGACCGAACCCTCGCTCAGCTGGGTGAAGCCCGCCACCGCGGTGAGCAGCGTGGTCTTGCCCGAGCCCGACGGACCCAGCAGGGTCAGGAACTCCCCCTCCGCCACGTCGAGGTCGACACGGTCCAGCGCATGGGTCTCGCCATAGCGTTTCACCGCGTCGCGAATGGAGAGGATCACGTCGGTCATGGGGCTCCGGGTCCGGCTTTGCAGGCGACGCCGTCACGCCCCTGTCATGTCCAGACCACCACGGAGGCCCATCATTGGGAAATCAAAAGATCGGCGCTATCAATAGGCGTGGGTTATACCCGGGGCGCCGACCTCACGAACTCGGCGAAGTGGCGCTGAAACAGCAGCGCGAGGTTGGGCGTGGGGAACAGGGTCGAGGTCAGGGCGTAGATCTTGAGCGGCACGTCGGGCGAGGCGGGGCGCGCGACCACGCCCGGCGGCAGGCCGCCCATCAGCGCGAAGTCGTCGACCAGCGCCGCCCCCAGCCCGCCCCGCACCAGGTCGAGCGCGGTGGAGGTGTGGCGCACCTCGCAGAAGTGCCGCCGCTCCAGCCCCTCGGCCGAGAACACCGCGTCGACGGCGCGGCCCAGCGGCGTGTCGACGGCGTAGGAGATGTGCGGGACGTGGTTGAGGTCGGTGATGCGGACGCGTTCGGAGAGCGCCAGCTCATGCCCCTCGGGCAGCACGCAGACCAGGCGGCCGTCGGCCAGCGGCTGGGTCGACAGCGCCGTCTGCCGGGGGCGGGTGATGGTCAGGCCCACGTCCGCCTCGCCCGCGATCAGGCGGGCCGCGATCTCGTCGACCGTGCCGACCTCGAACGAGATCCGCACCTTCGAGCGGCCCTTGAGGAAGGCGCTGAGCGCGCGGGGCACGATGCCGTGGCCCAGCGAGGGCGTGGCGATGATCGACAGGCGCCCGGCGACGCCGCCCTTGAGCTCCTCGACCATGCCGGCGATGCGGCGCTGCTGGCGGAACAGGTGGCGCGCCTCGTCGGCGATGTGCAGCGCCTCGCGCGTGGGGGTCAGGCGGCCGCGCTCGCGCAGGAACAGGGGGAAGCCGACCAGGTCCTCGGTGTGGCGGATCATGTTGGAGACCGCGGGCTGGCTGACGCCGAGCGCGTCGGCGGCGCGCGCGGTGGTGCCCATCTCGATGACGGCGCAGAGGATTTCGAGGTTGCGGGCCTTGAGCATGGGCAGGGGATAATCCGGGGTTATACCGTGGGGCGCATTCGTGATTTCTGGCTAATGGCCTGCGCGGGTATCTGTAAAGCGCAGAAGCGAGAGGATTGCCCGGAATGAGCCGCAAGGAAGTCTTCGCCGTCGCCCAGATGGGCCCGGTGCACCTGGCCGACAGCAAGGAAAGCACCGTCGCCCGCCTGATCGAGATGCTGCGCGAGGCCCACGCCCGCGGCGCCCGCTGGGTGACGTTCCCCGAGCTGGCCCTGACCACGTTCTTCCCCCGCTACGTCTACGACGACCCCGCCGAATACGACCGGTTCTACGAGGAGGGCCTGCCCTCGCCCGCCATGGTCCCGCTGTTCGAGGCCGCGAAGGACCTGGGCGTCGGCTTCTACCTCGGCTATGCCGAGAAGGTGGAGGAGGGGGGCGTGACGCGCCGCTTCAACACCTCGGTGCTGGTGGGGCCGGACGGCAAGATCCTCGGGAAATACCGCAAGATCCACCTGCCGGGCACCAGGGACCCGATCGGGGATCCGGAGTTCGAGCACCTTGAGAAGCGGTATTTCGAGGTGGGGAACCTCGGCTTTCCCAGCTTCGCCACGCCGTCGGGCCGGTTCGGGATGTGCATCTGCAACGACCGCCGCTGGCCGGAGACGTTCCGCACCATGGCGCTGCGGGGGGCGGAGGTGTTCCTGCTCGGCTACAACACCCCCACCCGCAACATCCATCACCCCGAGCCCGCCCACCTGCGCGAGTTCCACAACCGCCTGTCGCTGGAATCCGCGGCCTACCAGAACGGCGCCTGGGTGATGGCGGCGGCGAAATGCGGCTCCGAGGACGGGTTCGCGATGATCGGCGGCAGCGCCATCGTGGCGCCCACGGGCGAGACCGCGGCGAAGTGCATGTCCGAGGAGGACGAGGTGATCGCGGTCGCCTGCGACCTGGACCTCGGCGCCTACATCCGCCGCTCGGTCTTCGACTTCGCCCGCCACCGCCGGCCCGAGCACTACGGCCCGATCACCGCGCAGGTGGGCGTCGAGATCCCCGACTGAGCATCCCCGGCGCCGCGGGGGGACCCCGCTGGGCTCTACCGCTGG
>CAXGVP010000073.1:0-10571 GCA_964013055.1 uncultured Albimonas sp. | reverse complement strand
GCGGAGGTGATGGCGGCCTGGGCGGGGCTCGGCTACTAGGCCCGCGCCCGCAACCTGCTGCGCTGCGCGCGTGCGGTGGCCCACGACCACGGCGGGCGGTTCCCGGACGCGGAGGAGGCGCTGCTCGCCCTGCCCGGCCTCGGCCCCTACACCGCCGCCGCCGTCGCCGCCATCGCCTTCGACCGGCCCGCCGCAGTGATGGACGGCAACGTCGAGCGCGTCGTCTCCCGCCTGTTCGCGGTGGAGACGCCGCTGCCCGCCTCGAAACCCGGGCTGCGCGTGCTGACCGCCCGCCTGACGCCGATGCAGCGCCCCGGCGACCACGCGCAGGCGATGATGGACCTGGGCGCCACGATCTGCACGCCGCGCTCGCCGGCGTGCGCCATCTGCCCCCTGCGCGCGCCCTGCGCCGGCCGCGCCGCGGGCCTCGCCGAGACGCTGCCCCGCAAGGCCCCCAAGGCCGCCAAGCCCACCCGGCGAGGCACGGTGTTCGTGGCGGTCACGCCCTCGGGCGCGCTGCTGCTGGAGACGCGGCCCGACAAGGGCCTGCTGGGGGGGATGCCCGGCCTGCCCGGCACCGCCTGGGACCGGCGCGGCGCGGGGGAGGAGGCGCCCTCGGCCGCCGAGGTCTCGGCCGCCGCGCCGGTCGCTGCGGACTGGCGCAGGATTCCCGCCCAGGCGCGCCACGTCTTCACCCATTTCCAACTCGTCCTCGACATCATGGTCGCCAAGGCGGCGGAGGAGTCCCGGCCTGCGCGCGGGTCCTTTGTCCCTCGGGCCCGCGCGCAGGCCGATCGCCTGCCCACGGTGATGAAGAAGGCGCTGCTGCTGGGGCTTTCGGCGCTGGAGAACCAGGCGCCCTGATCCTGAGCGCCGGCGCGATTCGGCAGGGGCGCGCCACCGCGCGCCCCGCCCGTGCCGACCTCCGCCCCCGCGGCCGGGACGTCGATCGCGTGATGTCCGAAGCGGCGCCGGGGGCCGTCAGGTCCGCTGCAGCCCGAAGACCGAGGAGCCGTAGCGGTTGTCGCGCGTGGACGTCGGGCGCGACAGCAGCCACGCCAGATAGACGTTGCCCAGCACCGGCACGAAGCCGGCCATCAGCCACCAGCTCGACCGGCCCACGTCATGCAACCGCCGCCCGGCCACCGCCAGAGTCGGCAGCGCCAGCAGCACCGCGCAGAGCGCGGTCACCGGGTGGCCGGAGCGCATCGAGAACATCTCGAACCCCAGCAGGGTCGCGCTGACGGTGTTGTCGATCAGCAGCGTCAGCAGCAGGACGCAGAAGGCGAAGGCGCACCACCACCAGAACTCGTGGCGGCCGGCGCGGCCTCGGAACTCCGCGAAATTGGCGAGGACGTTGGAGACGGCGTGTTTGAACTTCATGGTGCAGCACCGTGTCAGGGGAACGCAGCGACGCCGCCCATTACGCGGCGGGAAGAACACGGGCGGCGCTCGACCTTGCCGGAAATTAGACACATTTCGTGACGAGGCGGCAAGAGCCGGATAAGCGGTTGAATTGTCACGCCTCATGAAGGTTGCGGAAGATACCTGACCTCTTCCCTCGGTTGTCCCCGGGCGGGAGACATGGGCGATGGCCACGGTTGCGCCACATTTCTCGCTGCAGCGCAGCGATCATCGCCGAAACGGCGCCGGGCGGCCCCTGGCGGAGGCGCCGGCCGACGCGCGCAAAGGCCCCGGGCGGGCGACCCGGGGCCTGTCTCGATCACGCAGATGTCAAAGGCGGGGCCTCAGCCCTCGACCTCGGCCTGGATCTGCTGGCGCAGCCAGTCGATCGGCACCAGCGCGCCGTCCTTCTCGAAGTGCCAGAAGGTCCAGCCGTTGCAGCTGGGCGCCCCCTGCACCGCGGCGCCGACCTGGTGGATCGAGCCGGTGGTCCCGTCGGCCGCCAGCGTCGCGTCCGCGCGCAGCTTGGCGGTGCGCCGCCCGTCGGCCGAGCTCAGCACCTGCCCCGGGCGCAGCATCCCCCGCTCGACCACCTGGCCGAAGGGAATCCGCGGCGCCGCGCGGCGCGAGCGCGCGGTCTGCAGCGCCTCCATGTCATAGGGCATCACCTCGGCGATGCGCTTGGCGGCGGCGGTGCGATAGGCCTCCTCCCGCTCGATCCCGATCCAGGCCCGGCCCAGCCGGCGCGCCGCGGCGCCGGTGGTGCCGGACCCGAAGAACGGGTCCAGGATCACGTCGCCGGGCTGGGTGGCGCCCAGGATGATGCGGTGGAGCAGCGCCTCGGGCTTCTGGGTCGGGTGCACCTTGCGCCCCGCCTCGTCCTTCAGCCGCTCCCCCCCCGAGCAGATCGGCAGCACCCAGTCCGAGCGCATCTGCACGCCGTCGTTGAGCGACTTCAGCGCCTCGTAGTTGAAGGTGTACTTGCCGCCCTCGTCCCGCGCCGCCCAGATCAGCGTCTCATGGGCATTGGTGAAGCGGCGGCCGCGGAAGTTCGGCATCGGGTTCGACTTGCGCCAGACCACGTCGTTGAGGATCCAGAAGCCTTCGTCCTGCAGCGCGGCGCCGACGCGGAAGATGTTGTGATAGCTGCCGATCACCCACATCGTCCCGCCCGGCTTCAGCACCCGGCGCGCGGCCTTCAGCCAGGCGCGCGAGAAGCGGTCGTAGGCCGCGAACCCGTCGAAGCGGTCCCAGGCGTCGTCCACCGCGTCGACCTTCGAATTGTCGGGCCGGTGCAGGTCGCCGCGCAGCTGCAGGTTGTAGGGCGGATCGGCGAAGATCATGTCCACCGAGCCCTCGGGCATCGCGTTCATCCGCTCGACGCAGTCGCCCGACAGGATCTGGTTGAGCGGCAGCGCCTGGGCGCCCACCACCCGCGCTCGCGGCGCCTTTCGCGGGCGCGCGGCAGCGGCCGGGCGCACGGTCTTCGCGCCGCGCGAGGCGACGGTCTGGCTGGTCTCGGCCGGCATGGCGCGGCTCCCTCTGTTTCGAACCCTTGGTGCGAATCACATATGAGGGAAACGCGAATCGGGGTCAATCTTCTTTTGAATCAGGGCTTTGCACGAGACTCTTCAACCAAGATGTTGTGTATGGGCTTGAAGGAACGCCGATGATGTGGGGTGACCCCCAAGCGCTTGAGGGCCTCGGCATGGGCCGCGGTCCCATATCCGCGGTTGCGCTCCCACCCATATCCGGGGTTTTCCGAGGCCAGGCGGTCCATCTCCGCATCCCGCGCGACCTTCGCCAGGATCGAGGCGGCGGCGACGCTGAGACTGCGCGCATCGCCCTTCACCAGCCACTCGCCGGGATGCTTCAGGCCGCGCGGCAGCCGGCGCCCATCGACGATCACCCAGGCCGGCGCCACGCCCAGCGCCTCGATGGCGCGGATCATCGCGAGATCCGCCGCCGGCCCCAGCCCCAGCCCGTCGATCTCCTCGACCGAGGCGACGCCCACCCCGCAGATCGCGCAGTCCCGCAGCGCCTCCGCCAGCGCCTCCCGCCGCCTGGCGCTCAACGCCTTGGAATCCGCGAGCCCCTGGGGCACGCGCGCCGGATCGAGGATCGCGGCCCCCGCATGCACCGGCCCCGCCCAGGGCCCACGCCCCGCCTCGTCGACGCCGCAGACCAGGGCGCCGGCGCCCAGCCGCGCCCGCGCCGCCGTCTCGAAGGCGCCGTCGGCGACGATCTTGGGCTCGCGCAACTCGGGAAGGGATATCCTGGCCATGGGTCCTCCGCGCCTCAGGGGGAGGCGGAGCATGCCCGGCCAGCCCGCGAAGGTCACCCCCGCAGACGCGAAGGCGCCGCCGCCGCGCGCTCCGTCGGGAGGGGGGCGGGGGTGGGCGGGTGGGAGCCCCCCTGCCGGCGGGGCGCGCGGCGGCGGCGCCGACCTCAGAGGGCGAGCGCCAACTGATCCCCCCGCCGCTCCGGCTTGCGGAACAGGTCGCAGCGCAGCGCCGGCAGCTCCCGGTCCAGTCCCAGCCGCTTCGCCGCGCCCCGGAACCGCCGCCGCAACAGGTCCGCCCAGACCCCCTGCCCCGACATCCGCCGCCCGAAGGCCGAGTCGTAGTCCCGCCCGCCATGGATCTCGCGCACCCGGCCCATCACCCGCTGGGCGGCGTCGGGCCGATGCTCGTCGAGCCACTCCACGAACAGGTCCCGCACCTCCTGCGGCAACCGCAGCACGATGTAGGAGGCCGCCCGCGCCCCGGACTGCGCGCAGGCCTCCAGGATCCGCTCCAGCTCGTGGTCGGTCAGCGCCGGGATCACCGGCGCCACCATCACCCCCGTCGGCACCCCCGCCCGCGCCAGCGCCGCGATGGCGCGCAGCCGCGCCTGCGGGCTCGCCGCCCGCGGCTCCAGCGCGCGGCTCAGCCGATGGTCCAGCGTGGTCACCGAGAGATAGACCCGCGCCAGCCCCTGCCGCCCCATTTCGCCGAGAATATCCAGGTCCCGCGTCACCCCCGCCCCCTTGGTCACGATCGAGACCGGGTGCCGGTGCGCGCGCAGCACCTCGAGGATCCGGCGCGTCACCCGCCGGTCGCTCTCCAGCGGCTGGTAGGGGTCGGTGTTGGTGCCCATCGCCATCGGCCGGCACTCGTAGCCCGTCGCCCGCAGCTCCTGCGCCAGGCGCTCCGGCGCGTCGGGCTTCACCAGGATCCGGGTCTCGAAATCCAGCCCCGGCGACATCCCCAGATACGCATGCGTCGGCCGCGCGAAACAGTAGACGCAGCCATGCTCGCAGCCCCGGTACGGGTTCACCGAGCGGTCGAACGGCAGATCGGGAGAGGTGTTGCGCGCGATCACGCTGCGGGAATGGTCCAGCAGCACCTCGGTGCGCACCGGCGCCGCCTCCTCCTCGCGCGCCCAGCCGTCGTCGGCGGGCGCGCGGGTCTCGCGCTCGTAGCGGCCCACCCGGTTCGAGCCGGCGCCCCGGCCTCGCCTGCGGGCCGCGTCCACGGGCGCACGCTCGGCGAAGCCGTAGCCGCCGGGCTCGGCGGGGAGTTCGAACGGTTCGAAAAGATCTTCCATGGGACTCGCGCCTCCTGCCCGGCAGGATGGCGCGAGTGAGAGAACATTACAAGAACATACATCGGCGACCCGCCGCCGCCCCGCTCATTGGCGGGCCGCGCAGGCCGTGCACAGCGCGGCATGGGGCACCAGCTCGAGGCGCCTGGCGTCGATCTCCTCGCCGCAGTCGATGCAGTCCCCGTAGGTCCCCTGCGCCACCCGGTCGAGGGCGGCGCGGATCTGGCGGATCTCGCTCAGGCCCGAGGCGCCCAGCTCCTCGAGCACCTCGTCATTGCCGCGCTCGGTCGCCCGCTCCTCGAAGTCGGCGTTCGGGGTCGTGTCGAGGTCGCTCTCGATCCTGTGCAGCCGCGCCTCCAGCTCCGCGAGGCGCGTCTCGAGCACGCTCTTGAAATGCGGGACGTGGATCATGGCGGGTCTCCCTTGCTGCCGGGCCGCAGCCCCTCCGCAGATGGGGGCGCGCATGGGCACGGTCTAGACCGCCCGCGATCCCGATGCCTTGATCGGGGTCAACCCACGGGCGGCGCCCCCGCAGGCCGCTCCCCTGCAGGCTCCGGCGGATGCCCCGCCGGGCGCAGCCAGCCGTCGAGGAAGACCGCCGCCTCGCAGCCCGCAAAGCGCGCCATGCGGTCGAGCTCCGCCTCCAGCCGCGCCATGCGCCCCTTGCCGAAGGCGACGCCCGCCTCGGGCCACAGCGCCGACACCTCCAGCCGCCCCTCGCGCCGCTTCATGTCGATGCGCCCCACCAGCCGGTCCCCCTCCAGCAGCGGGAACACGTAGTAGCCCCAGCGCCGCTTCGGTGCGGGCACGTAGATCTCGATGCGGTAGAAGAAACCGAACAGCCGCTCCGCCCGCTTGCGGTCGCGCAGCGCCGGATCGAAGGGCGAGAGCACCCGCAGCCGCCCCGGCGGCGCGGGCGCGGCCGCCGCCGCCTCGTCGAGCCCGGGCCACGCATAGGCGCGCCGCAGCGGGCCCGAGACGGTCTCGATCTCCACCTCCTCGATCTCCCCGGCGGCGAGGCGGGCGGCGCACCAGTCCTTCGCCTCGGTCGGGGTCACCGTCTCCCAGAACGCGGCGATCTCGCCGGAGGTGGCGAAGCCCAGCCGGTCGAGCGCGCCGCGGCAGGCCCAGTCGACGGTCTCCTCCCGGTCGGGGTGGCGGTCGAAATGCTCCGCGGGGATCACCCGCTCGGCCAGGTCGAAGCGCTTCTGGAAGCCCGAGCGCGAGCACACCGCCAGCTCGCCCGAGCGCCACAGATACTCGATGGCGGTCTTGGAGGGGGTCCATGACCACATCTCGCCGGTGCGCGCTTCGTCCGCGCCCTCCATGTCGCGGGCCTGGGCGGGACCGTGGCGGCGGATGTGATCGAGCACGTCGTCGAAGCGATGCGCGAAGTCGCCCTGCCAGGTGCGATACGCCCGCGCCAGCCGCTCTCGGTCGCGGGCGAAGCGGGGGCGCCAGTGGGGGAAGAACTCGGAGGGGATCAGCGAGGCGTCGTGGGTCCAGTGCTCGAACAGCGCCCGGTCGCGCTCCAGCAGGGGCGCGAGCTGCCGGGGGCGGTAGGAGCGGCGGCGCGCGGCGAGGATCATGTGGTGCGCGCGCTCGACGGTGGCGATCGAGTCCACCTGCACGAAGCCCAGCCGCCGGATCAGCTCGATCAGGCCCGCCTTGCCGGGCGTCTCCGGCCCGGGGTCGGAGAGCGCGTGGCGGTGCAGGAACAGGCGGCGGGCGTCGGCGTTGGTCAGGCGCAGTCGGGCAGGTTCGGTCATCGCCGCATCCCGCCTCCGACGCGGGCCGGGGTCAACCCGAATCCGGGGCGGACGGCCGGCGGCGGCCCGCCGGGGCCGCCGCGAGGGTCACAGGATGAAGTCGCCCTTGGAGAGGTCGGCGATCTCCAGCTCCTCGATCAGCAGCGAGCCGCCGCGCTTGGGCCCGAGGTCGATGAGCACGCCGGCGTCGGTGTCCTCCATCACCGCCTTCTTCAGCGGCTTCCAGCGGTAGTCGAAGGCGCTGAGGTCGATCTGGTCCACGCCGGGGGCGAAGTCGTGGATCACATCGTCGCCGTTGCGGATGGCGAGGACGAAGAGGTCGGCGTCGTCGCCGCCGGTCATCTCGTCGTCGCCCTTGCGGCCGTGGATCTCGTCGGCGCCCGCGCCGCCGAAGATCAGGTCGTCGTCGCCGCCGCCCTTGAGCACGTCGTCGCCGCCCTCGCCCTGCACCTCGCCCTCGACCCCGGCGCGCCGCCCGCCGGCGTAGACGTCGGCGCCGTCGCCCAGGCGCACGTCGCCGTCGATCTCGCCGCGGTTGCGCAGCACGTCGTCCTGGTCGGAGAGCTGCACCGCCGCCTCGCCCCCCGCGATCAGCCCGCGGTTGACCACCAGCGAGCCGGCCGCGGCGGCGAGGATCTCGATCCCGTGGCCCGCCGCGCCGCCGACGATCTCGCCGGTGTTGAGCAGGCGGGCGAAGTCGGCGCTGACGCCCGCCACCGCGGTCGAGTCGCCCACGATCATGCCGCTGTTGGTCAGGCCGACGCCGGTGGCGCCGGTGAGGTAGAGCCCCTCCTGCATCATGCCCTGCAGCAGGCCGGTGTTGAGGATCCGGCCCTCGTCCCAGTCCTGCAGGAAGGCGCCCCAGGTCCCCGAGACCTCGCCGGCGTTCTGCAAAGCCGAGTCCGAGCCGATCATGTAGATCGCGGAGTTGCCCGGGATGTTGAGCGAGCGCACCACGCCGGTTTCGCCGATCACCAGCCGGTTCTGGCCGAGGTCGGCGGCGTCGTCGCCCAGGATGATGGCGTTGCCGCCGCCCGATACCAGCGTGCCGTCGATCGCCACCTCGTGCCCGTTGGCGTCGACGCCGTCGCCGACCACCGCCGCCTGGTTCGCCACCACGACGGCGACGTCGCGCGGGATGTAGAGGCGGTCGGCGTCGCTCAAAAGGATCTGGGCGGTCGAGTCCGTCGCCAGGATGAAGGCCATGGGTTCTCTCCTGCGCGCGGGCCGGACCAGCGCCGCGCGGCGCGCTTCCCCAGGCGCGCGCGCCGGCCTGCGGACGGCGGAGGCCGCCGTTCCCGCAGCGTCCCGCCGGCGCGGACGCTTCCCCCCGGGGACAGCCTCGCGCCCCAGCCTACGCCGCGTCAAGCAAACCGGACAGGCGCGTCAGCGGGGGTTCATCCGCCCCGGGCGGCGCCGGGCCCGGGGCGCCGGCGCCCCGGGCCTCAGCCGCGCCGGCGGCGCAGCAGCAGCCCGCCCAGCGCCAGGCCCGCGCCCAGCATCGGCAGCGTGGCCGGGATCGGCACCGCCGAGGCGGCGGAGCTCTGCGAGAAAGTGTAGCTGGGGGTGACCGAGACGGGGTCGGGCGCGGTCTGGCTCAGCACCTCTCCGGTCGAGAAGGTGACTTCCATGCTCGCGTTCACGCTGCCGACGTTGTTCCAGAACACGGTGTTGTAGTTGACCGTTTCGTTGAACGAGTCCGGATCGACGTCGGCCACCATCGAGAATTCCTCCAGCGGATCGAAGCCGACGAAGGAGAGGACGAACTCCTCGGTGCGCGCCCCGCCGTTGGCGGTGTCGCCCACGTCGATCGTCGCCAGGTGGCTGGCGACCGGCGAGTAGGAAAAGCTGCCGACGTAGTCGAAGTTGTAGCCGTCGGACTGGCCGACGGTGAACCGGAAGCCGGTGATCTGCGCCGTGTCCGACGTGTTCGTCAGGGTGAAGCGGGGCAGGTTGGTGTTGGTGCCGATCTCCAGCGTGTAGCCGACGACGAGCGCCATCGCCGGCTGCGCGCCGAGCGCGAGCGACGCGCCGAGAGCGATCGATGCGAGTTTCATGAGGTCCCCCAAGGGCCGGACAGCGCCCCCGCGATGTCCCCTCGCGACGGCCGACGACGCGCCCGGCGCCGCGGGCGATGCATACGCTTGCGGCAAAATCCTAGCCGATTCGACCTGACCCGGCGACAATCGCGTCGAGGTCGAACGTGGAATTGGTTCCACGCTGCAAAAAAACGGGGCCGGCGGAAGGTTCCGCCGGCCCCGGGTCGTCGTCGCTGGGACGAGGATCAGCTGTCGAGGAAGCTGCGCAGCCGGCGCGAGCGCGACGGATGCTTGAGCTTGCGCAGCGCCTTCGCCTCGATCTGGCGGATGCGCTCGCGGGTCACCGAGAACTGCTGGCCGACCTCCTCCAGCGTGTGGTCGGTGTTCATGCCGATGCCGAAGCGCATGCGCAGCACGCGCTCCTCGCGCGGGGTGAGGCTGGCCAGGACCCGGGTGGTGGTGTCCTTGAGGTTCGCCTGGATCGCGCTGTCGAGCGGCAGGACCGCGTTCTTGTCCTCGATGAAATCGCCGAGCTGGCTGTCTTCCTCGTCGCCGATCGGCGTTTCGAGGGAGATCGGCTCCTTGGCGATCTTCATCACCTTGCGGACCTTCTCCAGCGGCATCTGGAGTTTCGCCGCCAGCTCCTCGGGCGTCGGCTCGCGGCCGATCTCGTGGAGCATCTGGCGCCCGGTGCGGACCAGCTTGTTGATGGTCTCGATCATGTGGACCGGGATGCGGATGGTCCGCGCCTGGTCGGCGATCGAGCGGGTGATCGCCTGCCGGATCCACCAGGTCGCGTAGGTCGAGAACTTGTAGCCGCGCCGATACTCGAACTTGTCCACCGCCTTCATCAGGCCGATGTTGCCCTCCTGGATCAGGTCCAGGAACTGCAGGCCGCGGTTCGTGTACTTCTTGGCGATGGAGATCACCAGGCGCAGGTTCGCCTCGACCATCTCCTTCTTGGCCTGCCGCGCTTCCTTCTCGCCCTTCTGGACGGTCTGGACGATGCGGCGGAACTCGGGGATGTCGACGCCGACGTGGTGGCCGATCTGGCCGATCTCGGCGCGCACTTCCTCGACGCGGTCGCCGTATTTCTCGGCGTAGACCGACCAGCCCTTGCCCTTGAGCTTGCCCACGCGCTCGAGCCACATCGGGTCGAGCTCGCTGTCGCGGTATTCGTGGATGAACTCGCGCCGGTCGACCCGCGCGAGGTCGGCCATCTTCACCAGCTGGCCTTCCAGGGTCATCAGGCGGCGGTTGATGCCGTAGAGCTGGTCGACCAGCGCCTCGATGCGGTTGTTGTGGAAGTGCAGCTCGTTGACGAGGATCACGATCTCGGAGCGCAGGCGCTGGTATTCCAGCTCCTCGTGGGCCGAGAAGTGCTTGCTCTCGGACAGCGCCGCCCCGATGCGCGAGGTCTGCATCTCGCGCAGGCGCACATAATCCTCGGCGATGCGGTCGAGCTTGGCCAGCACGTCGGGCTTCAGCGCGGCTTCCATCGCGGCGAGCGAGAGGTTCGCCTGCTCCTCCTCCTCGTCGGAGTCGTCGGCCTCGGTGCGCTGGGTCGGCCGGCCGTCCTCGTCGGCATCCTCGTCGACGTCGGAGACGGACTTGGCGGCCTCCTGCGGCGCGGCGCGGGCGGCGGCCTCGGGGCCGGCGTGGACCTCGGCGACGGCTTCCTCGCCCTCGGCCTCGGCGACCACTTCCTCGGCTTCCTCGTCCATCGAGGCGCCGAAGGTGGTCTCCAGGTCGATCACGTCGCGCAGCATGATGC
>CAXGVP010000072.1:0-10585 GCA_964013055.1 uncultured Albimonas sp. | reverse complement strand
CGATGGGCGGCTCCGGAGGACAGGCGCGGGCCTTGTTCTTGGGTGAGTCCGGAGCCCGCCGGAGGCTTCCCCGCCCGAAGTTCCCTCCCCCCCCTCTCCACGATCACAGGCCCAGCCAAGCCCGCCCGCAGGGCGCCTGTAGACCGCCCCTCGGACGCCAGCCCGGGCGCCGCCGAGGGGGGCGGCGGCCCGAGCGGCGGCTTCAGCCGTCCAACCCGCCGAGGAAGTCGCGGATCGCGTCGCCGATCTCCTCCCCCGAGTCCTCCTGGATGAAGTGCAGCCCCTGCACCGTGATCTCCTGCTGGTTCGCCCAGGCGCGGCAGACCTCCCGCGGCCGCCCCACCAGGATCGAGCCCGGGTCCGCGTTCACGAAAAGCTTCGGAATCCCGCTCTGCGCCAGGAAGGTCGAGTAGCCCTCGACGATCTCCACCACCTCGGCCGGCTCGCCCTCGATGGGGATCATCCGCGGCCAGGTCAGGGTCGGGCGGCGGCCTTCGCCGGGCTCGAGGAACGGGCGGCGGTATTCGGCCATCTCCGCCTCCGAGAGCTTGCGCAGGATCGACCCGGGCAGCACCCGCTCCACGAAGACGTTCTTGTCGAGCACCATCGCCTCGCCCGCCTCCGAGCGGAAGCCCTGGAACACGCCGCGGGCGTTCTCGGGCCAGTCGGCCCAGCTCACCGGGGTCACGATCGCCTCCATGTAGACGATGGCCTTGACCCGGTCGGGGTTGCGCCACGCCCACTCGAAGCCCAGCGCCGAGCCCCAGTCGTGCAGCACCAGCGTCACCCGGTCCCCCAGCGCCAGCGCGTCCCAGAGCGCGAAGAGGTGGTCGCGCTGCTCGGCGTAGGCGTAGCGCTCGGGGCCGGAGGGCGAGAGCTTGCCGCTGTCGCCCATCCCCACCAGGTCGCAGGCGACCAGCCGCCCCAGCCCCTCGCAGCGCCGCATCACGTCGCGCCACAGGTAGGAGGAGGTCGGGTTGCCATGCTGGAAGACGATCGCGTCGCCCTGGCCCTCGTCGATGTAGGCCATGGGGGCGCCCAGCACCGCCCGGCTCTTCTTCTCGGCATAGGGGGTGGGATCGTGGGTCATGCGCGCCTCCCTTGGTTGCGCATCGGGGATGGAGCCTCGGCCACGTCGGCCTCGGCCAGCCGCTCGGCCGCGTCGCGGCAGGCGGCGAGCAGGCGCTCGGACAGCTCCGGGTCGTTCACCGCGCGGGCGAGCGACAGGCCCCCCACGCACAGCGCCAGCATCGCGGCCGCATGATCCAGCGGCGGCGGGCGCATCGGGTCGTCGTCAGGATCGTCGGGGCGGGCGCCGCGGATGGCGGCGAGGGTGGCGCGCAGCTCCTCGCCATAGGCTGCGCGGAACGGCTCGGGCGCGCGGGCGGCGTCGGCGGCCAGCGCCGCGAAGGCGCAGCCGGCGCCCGCGTCGTCGCGGTGGCGGCGGGAGAGATAGCGCGCCGCCAGCCGGCGCGCCCGCGCAGGCCAGGAGCGGTCGCGCGCAGTCCCGATCCAGCGCTCGCGCTCGGTCGCGAAGGCCTGGCGGAAGGCGGCGACGGCCAGGTCGTCCTTGTCGCGGAAATGGGCGTAGAAGGCGCCGTGCGTCAGCCCCGCCTCCTTCATCACCGGCGCGATGGCGGCGCCCTCCAGCCCCCCCCGCCGCAGCCGGGCCGAGGCCGCGGCCAGGATCCGCTGCAGCGACTCCCGCTTGGCCCGCGCGCGGGGTCCGTCGGGCGCAGGCGCATCCGGCTGCGGGGCGTCGGTCACGGGCGATTCCATATGATGAGCATCATGCGAAACAGGAGGCCGCATGACGCAGGTCCTGTCAATCCCGACCGCGGCGCCCGGCGGCCGGCCGCGAGAGGCCCCGGGTCGAGCCCGGGGCGCCCCCGGCCCTGCGGTCCCGCCGGATCGGAAACCGGGCGCTACAGCCCTCCCGCCGCGCGGGCCGAGCGGACGGCCCACTCCAGCAACGCGTCGGGGTCGTCGAGGCAGGCCGAGGGCGCCTCGTGGAAGCGGGTCACGGTGATCGTCCGACCGCCCTTCTCGTATTCGAACGGCCCGCAGCCCTCGGCGACCAGCGCCGCGCGCAAGGCCTCGTCGACGGGAAACCAGAGCTTGCCGCGCAGCACATAGGCGAAGCGGGCGCCGCGCATCGCGAAGCACCAGCCGCCGAAGAAGCGGCTGCGCTCCACCGGGCCCAGCTCGCGCAGCGCGTCCTCCAGATACAGCACGAATTCCGACGGCGCCCTGGCCATGCACCCCTCCGCAAGCCCGCCGGGGCGACATCCGCCCCGCGAGCGCCTACCCTGCCCCTCCGCCCGCGCGATCCACAACCGAAAGGCGCCCCGATGACCGAGCCCTCCCCCTCCGTCGCGCTGATCGGCGCGGGCATGCTGGGCGGCGCCATCGCCCGGCGCTGGCTGGACAGCGGCGCGGTCGCGCCCGGGCGGCTGCATGTCGCCACCCGCTCCGGCCGCGCGCCGGCGCTGGCCGGCCGGCCGGGCGCGACCCTGCACGCGGACCCGCAGGCGGCGGTCGAGGCGGCCGAGGTCGTGCTGCTGTGCCTGCCCCCCGCGGCGCTGGCCGACGTGACGATCCGGGCCTCCGAGCGCCTGGTCCTCTCGGTCATGGCCGGCGCCACGGTGGCGCGGATCCGGGCCGCCACCGGCGCAGCCCGCGTGATCCGCGCCATGTCGAGCCCCGCGGCGGAGCAGGGCCTCGCCTACACGCCCTGGCTGGCCTCGCCCGGGACCGCGCCCGCAGACCGCGCCCTCGCGCATCGGCTGTTCGCGGCGCTCGGCCGGACCGACGAGATCGACCACGAGCCGCATCTCGACCTGTTCACCGCCCTCACCGGCCCGGTCCCCGGCTTCGTCGCCGCCTTCGCCGCCGCCATGGCCGCCCATGCGCAGGCGCAGGGCGTGCCCGCCGCCGTCGCGGATCGCGCCGTGCGCCAGCTGTTCCTCTCGGCCGGCGAGGCGCTGGACCGGGCCGAGGCGCCCCCGCAGGCCGCGGTGCAGGAGATGATCGACTACGCCGGGACCACCGCGGCCGGCCTGCTGGCGCTGGAGGCGGCGGGCCTGCAACGGGCCGTCTCCGCAGGCCTCGAGGCCGCGACCGAGAGGGCCCGCACCATCGCCGGCTGAGCCTGCGCGCACGAAAAAGGCCGGCGCGTCGCCGCGCCGGCCTTCTTGTCGCGATGGCCGCGGAGGATCAGTCCTCCTTGTCGGCCGAGGTCGCGTTGAGCTGGATGTAGCGCTCCTCGCCCATCTTCTCGATCAGCTCGAGCTGGGTCTCGAGGTAGTCGGTGTGACCTTCCTCGTCGCGGATGCGCTCCTCGAAGATGGTCTTCGAGGTGTAGTCGCCGACCTTCTCGCAGTGGTCGCGCGCTTCCTTGTAGAGCTTCAGCGCGTCCAGCTCGGCGGCCAGGTCGCACTCCAGCGTCTCCTTGACCGTCTCGCCGATGCGCAGCGGGTCGAGGACCTGCAGGTTCGGGTGGCCTTCGAGGAAGATGATGCGGTCGATGAACTTGTCCGCGTGGACCATTTCCTCGATCGACTCCTGGCGCGACTTCTCCGCCAGCTTGCCCACGCCCCAGTCCTTCTGAAGGCGGTAATGCAGCCAGTACTGGCTGATCGCCGTCAGCTCGCTGCGCAGGCCCTTGTTGAGGTATTCGATGACCTTCTCGTCGCCCTTCATCGGGTCCGTCTCCTATCGGCCGGCCTGCGCAGCCCGCGGAGCACGGGGGGCACGCCGGTGTTCTGATCCGCCCGCAGCACGTCCACGAACAGCGCGACGCATCCGCCGCAGTCGGGGCGCTTGCCGAGCGCGCGATACACCTTGCCCGGGGTGATCAGAGCCGTCGGGTCGGCGGCGCGCATCCAGGCGACGGCCGCCTGGATGTCCGACGATTTGATCCGGGCGCAGTGGCACACGATCATAGGGCGGCGCTCCGCAGAGTGAAGGCCGAAAAGGGAGACCCAGGAGCCCTGAGTCGACGCGTCGGGACATTGACCGACGAAACCGCTCGGGAAAAGGTCTTATCCGACCGAGATGGTCAGAAAAATGTCGCAGGCAAGGGGCGGGGCGGAAAACGCAACGGCATCAAGGCGCCGGCAGGCGAAATCGCCCTTCACGAGCGCGCGATCCCTCAGCGTCGCTTCCGCCTGCGCCTCAGGCTCGCGAGAGTCCGAGCGTCGAACTCGGGCGGCTTGGTCGCGATCCACTCCCGGAATCGCTGCAGGGCGGGGTGGGCGCGCAGGGCCTCGGGGGTGGCGGCCTCGCGCGCGATCTCGGCCTCGGTCAGGCGGGCGTGGATCTCGTCATGGCAGATCTTGTGCATCAGCGCGGTCGGCCCCTTCGCGCCGCCCTTCAGCTTGGGCGTCAGGTGGTGGACCGTGGCGCGCGCCCCCTCCGGGATCGGGCGCAGGCACAGGGGGCAGAGGGCGGGATCGTCCATGCGCGTCAGATGGCCTCTCGCGACCGGCCGGCAAGGTGTTACTTTCGCCGAAATGTTCGGGAGGAGACCACCATGAGCTACGCCACCCTGCGCTACGAGGTCGAGGACGCGATCGCCACCGTCACCCTCAGCCGGCCCGAGATGCTCAACGCCTTCACCGTCGAGATGGCGGGCGAGATCCTGGCCGTGCTCGACCTCGCCGACGCCGACCCGGAGGTCCGCGCGGTGATCTTCACCGGCGAGGGCCGCGCCTTCTGCGCCGGCATGGACCTGAGCTCGGAGGGCAACGTCTTCGGCCTGGACGAGAGCGTCTCGGCGTCGGATGCGGCGGCGATGGAGCGCAACCGCGACACCGGCGGCACGATCACGCTTCGGATCTTCCGGATGAAGAAGCCGGTGATCGCGGCGATCAACGGGGCGGGCGTGGGCATCGGGGCGACGATGACCCTGCCGATGGACGCGCGGATCTGCTCGACGAAGGCGCGGATCGGCTTCGTCTTCGCCAAGATCGGCGTGTGCATGGAGGCCTGCTCGTCCTGGTTCCTCCCCCGCCTGGTCGGCATGCAGACCGCTCTGGACTGGGCGATGTCCGCCGAGATCCTGACCGCCGACAAGCTCCTCGCCGCCGGCTACTGCACGAAGGTGGTGGAGCCCGAGGACCTGCTGCCCGAGGCCCGCGCCCTCGCGCGCCGCTACATCGACGGCCTGTCCCCGGTCTCGGTCGCGGTGAACCGCCAGCTCCTGTGGCGCATGGCCGGCGCCTCGCACCCGATGGAGGCCCACAAGCTCGACAGCCGCGCGATCTACGAGCTGTCGATGGAGGACGGCAAAGAGGGCGTGACGTCGTTCATCGAGAAGCGCCCGGCCGGGTTTTCGAAGACCCCGCCGGAGGGGATGCCGGGGTCGTTCGATTGGGATTCGGAGCCGGGGTGGGGGTGAGCACCCCGCCCCTCGGTCTCCTATATGCTCCCATCACACCGTCCTTTTCAAACCTCCGATACCCAAGATGAAGCTAGCAAAGCAAAGCAGAAGCAAATCATTCGAGTCTCTGACCTCTCGCAATATAGACAGCAACCGGGCTCAGAAACTCCTGGACGAGGGGCTCAATTTGTCCAAATTGAGCCAAATGAACAGGGCCGCACTCAGAGAATTAGGCCTGGACTCGGCGGCGATAGACAGCATCCACGGCCATAGACCAAGAATTCCGCCGCAAACATTTCAGTCAGTACTATACAAGAGTCGCTGGACATGCTGCATCTGCCGCACGCCGGACAAAGAGATAATCCTTCACCACATTGACGAGTGGTCCAAGAGCCGAGACCACTCGGAACCAAACCTGGTGGTCCTGTGCTTACAATGTCACGGCAAGGCACACTCCAAACACGAGTTGTCGATCAACCTCGGCAGGGAAGAACTAATATCAGCAAAAGCGGCGTGGGAGTCTGAGGTCAGAGGATCTGATGCCAGAGTTTTGGCCGCACACTCTGGCGTCAAAGACCATTCTTACGTCTGGTACTATGTAAATCATCAGCGGCTGTTTGCAGCCGCCAGAAACGCAGGGTTCAATCCCAAGAAAGCTCCCCATTACCAGGCCATGAAAACGCTGGGCCTCGTTGATAGCCGTGGCAACCTGTCAATCGGCCACATGAATAATGAACCCCATGCGTATGCCCATGGCGACTGCATTACCCAAACTCGCTACGTACACGAGGCGGTAGAATACTATGTATCAAATGCATCAATAGACAATATTTCTGATTTTCTGGACAAAAGCAGCATCGCCTACCGCGTAAGAGAAGGTGACACCATCTTCTTACAAGGTGCGTTTACGTTCAGGAACAATACGACAAGGCGCGAAGGCTTGGGACAGGAACGGGAATTGTGCCGCAGAGTGGGCGATATTGAGTTTACGGCCACCTTCGACGCGTGGGACTGCACGTCGACGTCCGCGTGGGCGGTATGGCTGAGAGGACGCCAGAACGCAGGAGCGATACTAAAAGTTCGGTCCGTTGAGGAAAGACATGAGAAAGTTACCTTCAAGTGCACCGCGCTAGCTGTCGCATTTGGCCTGAGGAATCTCAAATCTCGCAACTATGGGCACTTTGGCTAGATCTTTGAGAGACACGAGGCCGAGAATCGCGCCAACAAAGAGACGTGCGCCAAGCTGCTGATCATCCCTCCTCCAGTCGTCCAACGTACTAGCCCCCGTTGCTGTCCACCCACCCCCTCTGCTAGGGTCCGCGCCGCCTCAGCGGGGGCCATTCGCAAAAATCATGTGGGGACGCATGGGACGCATCTGCCTCGTGGGCGCCGGGTTCTCCGGGGCCGTGATCGCGCGGGAGCTGGCCGAGGCCGGCCTGCCCTGCCTCGTCATCGACGAACGCGCCCATGTGGCGGGGAACTGCCATACCGAGCGGGACCCGCAGACCGGCGTCATGGTCCATCGCTACGGCCCCCACATCTTCCATACCGCCGACGAGCGCGTCTGGGCCTACGTCAACCGCTTCGGCGAGTTCATGCCCTACGTGAACCGGGTGAAGACCACCGTGGGCGGCTCGGTCTACCTGCTGCCGGTCAACCTGCACACGATCAACCAGTTCTACGGCAAGACCTTCTCGCCCGCCGAGGCCAAGGCCTTCATCGAATCCCAGGCCCGCATGGACATCGAGGACCCCCAGTCCTTCGAGGAGCAGGCCCTGCGCTTCGTGGGCCCGGACCTCTACAAGGCGTTCTTCCGGGGCTACACGCTCAAGCAGTGGGGGATCGACCCGACGGAGCTGCCGGCCTCGATCCTCAAGCGCCTGCCGCTGCGCTTCAACTACGACGACAACTACTTCAACCATCCCCACCAGGGGATGCCCAGGCACGGCTACACCGCGATCGTGGAGAAGATCCTCGACCATCCGCTGATCGAGACCCGGCTGGGCGCCAAGTGGGAAGAGCAGGACGAGGCCTTCGACCACGTCTTCTACTCCGGGCCCCTGGACCGCTGGTTCGGCTACGACATGGGGCGGCTGGGCTACCGCACGCTCGACTTCGAGGGCGAGCGGGCGATGGGCGACTACCAGGGCTGCGCGGTGATGAACTACGGCGACCCCGAGGTGCCGTTCACCCGGATCTCGGAGCACAAGCACTTCTCGCCGTGGGAGGAGCACGAGGGCACCATCGTGTTCCGCGAATACTCCCGCTATTGCGGCGCCGACGACATCCCCTACTACCCGATCCGGCTGCTGGGGGAGAAGAAGATGCTCTCGGACTACGAAGAGCGCGCGGCGAAGGTCGAGGGCGTGACCTTCGTGGGCCGGCTGGGGACCTACCAGTATCTCGACATGGACGTGACGATCGGGCTGGCGCTGGACGCGGCCTCGGCCTATCTCGCGCAGCGCCAGGCCGCCTGAGCCGCGCGACGCCTCCCCTGGCGGAGACCCCGATGAGCGGACCCCGCCCCGAGGAAGCCCCGACCCAGCCGCAAGGCTGGGTCACGGCCCGCGAGGCGCTGGACGCGCCCGCGGGCCTGCCCTCGGCCCTCTACCTGCGCCTGCGCGGGGCCGACGGGCCGCGCCGCCCCGGGGCCTTCCCGATCCCGCTGGCGGCGGGCGAGACGCTGTCGCTCGACACCTGGTTCAACCATTTCCCGCTGCCCTGGTGGCGGACCCACGCCCAGCCCGGCGCGCTCGCCTTCGAGGCGACGCTGGACGGCGCCGCCACCGTGGCCCTGCGCGCCCGGGCGCCGGACGCGGCCGCGCGCACCCTCTCGCGCACGCAGGTCGAGGGCGTCGCGCGCATCCCCGTGCCCTCGGTCGCCCGCGGGCGGCTGTGGGCGGAGATCCGGGCGACAGGGCCCGTGCGCCTGCTGTCCGCCCGCTGGGTCGCCCAGGCCTCGCCCCGCCCGGTGCGCCTGTCGCTGGGCCTGGTGACTCATGACCGCGAGGGGCCGCTCGCCGAGACGCTGGCCGAGGTGCTGCGCGCCGCGCAGGCCCGGCCCGAGATCGCGCGGATCTGGCTGGTGAACCAGGGCGCGGCCTTCGCCGATCCCGCGCTGAAGACGCTCGTCGTCGACCCGCGCGTGACGCTGATCGAGCAGGCCAATCTCGGCGGCTGCGGCGGGTTTGCGCGCACCATGGCCGAGGCGCTGGCGACCGAGGGACTGACCCACCACCTGCTGATGGACGACGACATCCGGCTGGACGGGCGGATGCTGGGGCGGGCCGTCGACCACCTCGCCCTGCTGCGCGAGCCGATGGCCCTGGGCGGCGCGATGCTGGACCTGCGCGCGCCGACGCAGGTGCATGAGGCAGGCGCGACCCTGGGGCGCTTCGGGGTGATCCGGCCGGTGGCCCAGGGCGCGGATCTCGCCACCGCCGAGGGGCTGGCGGCCTTCTCCGGCCGACAGACGGTGGCGTTCAACGGCTGGTGGTTCTTCGCCCTGCCCCTGCCCGCGCTGCGCGCCGCCGGCCTGCCGCCGCCGCTGTTCCTGCGGGGCGACGACCTCGACATGGCGCGACGGCTGACGGCGGCGGGGGCGCCGACCGTGACGCCGCCCGGTCTCTCGGTCTGGCATGAGCCGTTCTACGCCAAGGCGACCTCCTGGCAGCACTACTACGACCTGCGGAACCGGCTGATCCACGCCGCCCTGCACGACGCGGGCGACCCGCCCCGGACGCTCGATCTGCTGGAGCGGCTGCTGACGCCCGCCCTCTCCCACGACTACGCGACCGCCGAGTGGCGGCTGCTGGCGCTGCGTCACTTCCTGGGCGGGCCGCGCGCGCTGTTCGCCCGCTCCCCGCAGGAGATCCATGCGCAGGTGGCGGCCCTCGCCCCCGACCGACGGCCCCGACCGCTGGACGCGGCGCCCGAGGGGTTGGCGGTGATCGCCGCGCCGGAGGCGCCGGTCTCCGCCGCGGCCCATGCGGCGGGCTTCGTGCGGGCGACGCTGGCGCTCGCCTGGCCGCAGCGGACGCCCTTCGCGCTGATCCACGACAAGGCCGCCCGGCCCGGCACGACGCTGGCCCGCGCCCATGTGCGCAGCGACCCGGCCGGGAGCTGGTTCCGCCTGCATGTCCCCCGCCGCGGCGTCGCGCTGTCGCTGCTGGCGCGCGGGCTCTGGGCTGCGCTGCGCTACCGGCTGCGCCTGCGCCGGACGCTCGCCGACTGGCAGGCGGGGGCCGAGACCGCCCGCTCGCCCGAGGCCTGGGCGCGCCTGTTCGAGGCCCCGCGATGACCGCCGCCGCCGTCTCGCCCGACCGGGACGCCGCGCGCCCGCCGCGGGCGGTGGTGATCCTGCGCATCGGCGCCGACCACCGCGTCTCCGGCTGGGCGAAGACCCCGCGGGCGGCGCGGGACTGGGAACTGGTGCTCTCGCCCTACCAGGAGATCCCGGACCTCTCCGCCTTCGAGCCCGACGCGGTGATCCCGCGCGAGGGCGGCAAGTGGGACGTCCTGCACGACATCCTGACCGAGCGCCCGGACCTGCTGACCCGCGCGCCGCGCATCTGGCTGCCCGACGACGACATCGAGGCCGACGCCGCGACCGTCGCCCGCCTGCTGGAGATCGCGCAGGCCGAGGACCTGGCCCTCGCCCAGCCGGCGCTGACGCCCGACAGCGAATTCTCCCACTACATCACCGTGCGCAACCCGCTGTGCCGCCTGCGGCGCACCAACTTCGTGGAGCTGATGGCGCCCCTGCTGACGCCCGGGGTGCTGGCCGCCGCGATGCCCGACATGAAGGGCCGGCCGGCGGCGAAGGGGCTGGATTTCGTCTGGCAGGACCATGTCGACGCCCCGGCGCGGCGCATCGCCATCGTCGACGCCGCGGCGATGGCGCATCGCCGCCCGATCGGCTCGCATCTTGTGTCCCGCGCGAAGGCCGCCGGGCAGGACGTCAACGCCGAGCGCGACGAATGGATCGCGCGCCGCATCGGCCGCTGGCCGCGGCCGGTGGCGCTGGGGCCCGGCGGGCGCGCGGGCGCCTTCGCGCTGGCCGCGCTCGGCCTGCTGGCCTCGCCGGCGGTCTGGCGGCGTCGCTGGGCGGTGCGCATCGCCAAGCACCTGCGCGCGCAGCTGTTCAGCCCGGCCTTTCCGCGGCGCTGAGGCCCAGGCGCCCCCGCCGTCGCACCCGCGGCC
>CAXGVP010000071.1:0-10637 GCA_964013055.1 uncultured Albimonas sp. | reverse complement strand
TTGAAGAACGACCAGCCGCGCTGCAGGTGGCGGATCAGCGAATGCGCCTTGTACTGCGTCGCCACCCCGATGCGCCGGATGCCCGAGTTGACCGCGTTCGACAGCGCGAAGTCGATGATCCGCGCCTTGCCCCCGAAATAGACCGCGGGCTTGGCGCGCCGGTCCGTCAGCTCGCGCAGGCGCGAGCCGCGCCCCCCTGCGAGGACGAAAGCCATGGACTGGCGGGCGAGTCCGCCCGGGTCATGGGCGCCTCTGTGCGTGCCGTGCATCCGGCCCTCCCTTTCGTCGTGGGGTCCTCTATCGGGACCTTATCCGATTCCCGGACCGACGCATTGATCTTGCGCGGCTTTCCCCGGCATTCATCGCCCGGGCGGCGATGGACCGCAGCCTCAGTCGGGGCGGCGGGTGAACACAACCCCCATCGAGTCCCGCAGCGTGATCGGACCGCCGGTGTAGTCCGGGCCGATCGAGGGCGTGCGCAGCGCCAGTTCCCAGCCCTCCTGGCTCCAGGCCTGGTGGTCGAGGGTGAGGGGGTCGAAGTCGGTGGTCTCGCCCCCCTCCATGTGCACGACCATGTAGACCTGCTCGCCGTCGGGGCCATGGCGGAAGGAGGTGAACAGCACCGTCCCGTCCACCGGCTGCGCGTAGGAGAAGCTGTCGCGCGGGCCGAAGTTCTGGCGCAGCCAGGGGCGCTCGCGGCGGAAATCGCGCAGGGCGAGGCCGAAGGAGGTCTGCGCCTCCGACAGCCGGTCGAGATAGCCCGCCACGTTGCAGTAGTCGTGCATGTCGTCCATCCAGGCCCGGGCGATGGTCTTCAGGCCGGCGGGCGTGAACGGCGCGGGGCCCATCAGCGGCGGATCGACCCCGTTGAGCAGGTTGGAGATCACGTCGAGGTCGTAGTCCGTCACCTCGACCAGCGCCGGAAGGACCTTGAGGTAGCGGTCCAGATCCTCGCGCGTCTCGAAGCCCAGCGCCTTGAGCCGCGCGAAGGAGGAGGGCATCGAGAAGGCGTAGTCGTCGACCTGCCAGTCGAAGCTGATCGCCTCCTCGGCCATGATCTTCACGCCGTACTTGTCGTCCTGGTTGCGGATGAAGCCCCAGGACGCGCGCGCCACGGCGTTGAGGAAATCCATCGGCACGCCGGGGAAGGCCGCGTAGGTCAGCATCGAGATCGCGGGGTTGTCGTAGGCGTGGTCGAGGATGTCCATCCGCGTGTCGCCCAGCCGCGTGTTGATGTTGAGCTTGGGGTTGATCTGGGTGCCGCGGCGCAGCGTGTCGTGGTTGGCGCAGCCCGAGATCCAGTTGGCGCCGCCCTCGACGATCTCGCGGATCCGCCACCATTTCGACAGCCAGAACGTGTAGAGGAACGGCGTGTTGTGGGCGAAGGTCAGCGGGCCCCACTGGAACACGTCGTCGTCGCGCTGCTTCTCGATCACCGCCTTGTAGGTGGAGGACAGCTCCCAGTCCTCCTGCGGCCAGGGGCGGCCGTCCTCGAAGACGAACCAGGGGCGGTATCTGACGCCCGCGACCTCCTGGACGATGTCGGACATCTCCTGGAGGTAGTCGTCGTCGTGGCGCATCACCTCGGCGTCGGCGTCCCACCACTTGAAGTCCTGGGCCCCGTCGACGCGGATCCCGTCGGCGCCGAAGTCGCCCTTGCGCCGCTGCATCTCCAGCAGCATCGCGCGCACGTTCCAGTTCCGGTAGTTGACGTTCTGGCCGTACATGTTGGGCCCGGCGAACCAGTGGCGGTTGAGCACTTCGAGCCCTTGGTTGTCGGAATGGCCGTAGACCACGTCGAAGATCAGCTTCTTGGGCTTGCCGGGGAAGTTGTGGAGCGCGGCGGCCACGTCCACCAGCTCGTCCGGGCGGCCCGTCTCGAGGATCGCGGGGTTCACGCCGGCCATGCCCGCCAGCACGTTGTCGTAGCCCCAGTTCGTCGTGTCCGGGCGGCGGAGGTCGACGGTCACCACGTCGCCGTAGTCGGCGTCGTCATGCCAGAAGCTGGGGCCGGCCTCGTAGACGGTGGTGGGCTCGACGGGCAGCAACTGCACGGCGTCGTAGCCCAGGAACAGCCGGTCGGCGGGCTCCAGCGCGCCGCCGTGGCGCACGCGGTCGCCCACATGCTCGATCTGGCGGGCGAGGCTCGCCAGCGTGCGGCCGACCGTGGCGGTCGAGACGTGGATCTGCAGGATGTTGACCGGCGGGCCGAGCTTGGCGGGGCCTCCGTCGAAGCCGGGCTCCAGAGCCCTGAAATAGTCGGCGTCGGCGCGGGCGGCCTGCATCGCCTCCATGTCGTAGAGCTCGGCCGGGGCGAAGACGCCGAAGGGGACCGAGACCGCCATCGGGTCGAAGATCCGCTTCCAGAAGCCGTCTGCGTCGCGCCAGGTCAGGCAGTAGAAGTCGCCGATCTGCTCGCGGGCGCCCGCGCGCATGCCGCGCACAGCGCAGTAGACCCAGCCGTCGGTGCGCGCCACCGGCACGCGGGTGCGCCGGAAGCGGGCGTTCTGGCGCGAGACCGTGAGGCTGACCTGCGCGTCGGGCTGCAGGATCTCGAGGAACACGTCCCCGTCGGGGATCCGCATCTCCAGCAGCTCGGGCGCCCAGAAGCCGAACTCGGCGAGCTCTCCCTTCACGAAGGCGCCCATCCGCTTCGCGGTGAGCTGCGCCGCCTCGTAGTTGGTTCCGGCCGAGGCGTGGACCATGCGGCAGTGTTCCGCAAGCGCCTCGGTGGCGGCGTCGTCGCGAAGGATCATAGGAGGCCGTCTCCTGTCTGGGTCTGTTGAACGAGGGCGAGGGCGGGGGGCCCTCAGCCCTCCAGTTCGAAGATCATGCCGGTCAGCGGCGGCAGCGAGAGCTTGAGCGAGTGGTCGAACCCATGCGCCGGGGCGGCGTCCGCCTGGACCGGACCCTCGGGCCCTCTGCCAGCGCCGCCATAGGTTTGCGCGTCGGAGTTCACGCGGGTTCTCCAGGCGCCGGCGCTCGGCACGCCGATGCGCCAGTCGTCGTATTGCGCGCCCGAGAAGTTGTAGACGCACAGCACGGGCCTGGCGCCCTCGGCCAGCCGCAGCCAGGCGTAGACCGACTGCGCCTCGGCCGAGCCGTCGACCCAGCGGAACCCGTCCTCGCGGCAGTCGCCTTTGTGCAGCGCCGGAGCGTCGCGGTACACGGCGTTGAGATCGCGCACCAATTTGCGCAGCCCGTCATGCTTCGGATCGGCCAGCAGGTCCCAGTCGACCGAGGTCTCGTGGTTCCATTCGGTGGCCTGGCCGAACTCCTGTCCCATGAACAGGAGCTTCTTGCCGGGGTGTCCGAACATGAAGGCGTAATAGGCTCGCAGGTTTGCGAATTTCCCCCACATGTCGCCCGGCATCTTGGCCAGCATCGAGCCCTTGCCGTGCACCACCTCGTCATGGCTGATCGGCAGCACGAAGTTCTCGGAGAAGGCGTAGTGCAGACCGAAGCTGACCTCGCCGTGATGATGGCTGCGGTGCAGGGGGTCGCGGGCGATGTACTGGAGCGTGTCGTGCATCCAGCCCATGTTCCACTTGAACCCGAAGCCGAGCCCGCCCTCGTGCGCGGGCTTCGAGACGCCGGGCCAGGCGGTCGACTCCTCGGCGATGGTCATCACAGACGGATCATCGCCGTAGACCTCGGAGTTCACCCGGCGCAGGAAGTCCACCGACTCCCAGTTCTCGCGCCCGCCGTCCTTGTTGGGGATCCACTCGCCGGGTTTGCGCGAGTAGTCGCGGTAGAGCATGGACGCGACCGCATCCACCCGCAGACCGTCGACATGATGCTCGGTCAGCCAGTAGCGCCCGTTGGCGGCGAGGAAGTTGGCGACCTCGACCCGGCCGAGGTTGTAGATCAGCGTGTTCCAGTCGGGGTGGAAGCCCTGCCGGGGATCGTCGTGCTCATAGAGATGCGTGCCGTCGAACTTCGCCAGCCCGTGCGCGTCGGAGGGGAAGTGCGCCGGCACCCAGTCGAGGATCAGGCCCAGGCCCGCGGCATGGCAGGCCTCGACGAAATCGCGGAACTCGTGCGCGCCGCCGAGGCGCGAGGTGGGCGCGTAGAGCCCGACGGGCTGGTAGCCCCAGGAGCCGTCGAAGGGATGCTCGGTGATCGGCAGCGCCTCGATATGGGTGAAGCCCATCTCGGCGACATAGGGGACCATCTGCTCGGCGAGGTCGCGCCAGCTCAGCCACTCCCAGCCGTTCTTCTTCTTCCACGACGGCAGGTGCGCCTCGTAGATCGAGATCGGGGCGTCGACGGACTGGCGCGCGGCCCGGGTCTCCATCCAGGCGTCGTCGGTCCACGTGCGCCCGCGCAGGTCGCGCACGACCGAGCAGTTGTCGGGGCGCATCTCGGCGCCGAAGCCCACGGGGTCGGATTTCGGGGGCAGCAGCTCCCAGTCCGGGCCCAGCAGCTCGTACTTGTAGCGCGCGCCGTCGCCGACGCCGGGGATGAAGATCTCCCACACCCCGGTGGAGCCGCGGGGGCGCAGGACGTGACGGCGCCCGTCCCAGTCGTTGAAGTCGCCGACCACCGACACGCGTTTGGCGGAGGGCGCCCAGACCGCGAAGCTCGTGCCCGAGACGCCTTCATGCTCGCGCACATGGGCGCCGAGGACGTCCCACAGCCGGCCGTGGGTGCCCTCGGCGAAAAGGTGCTCGTCCATCTCGCCCAGCAGCGGGGCGAAGCGGTAGACCTCCTTCACTTCCCAGTCGGTCGTGCCGCGCCAGGCGCGGTAGTTCCAGGCCTCGGGGCGGGCGTCGAGGAGGGCCGCGAAGACGTCGGAGCCCTGGGGGGACAGGTCAGCGAGGGTCTGGCCCTCGAGGTCGATGACCTCGACGCGCTCGGCGCCGGGAACGAAGGCGGCGAGGCGCCAGGCGTCATCCTGGGGATGCGCGCCTAGCACGTCGAAAAGGGAAGTCTGGCGGCCCTGGGCTATGCGCTCGGCCAACTCCGTCGGAATCAGCGGGCCGGCCCCGGTTTCGATCCGGTGCGGGCGATATGTCACGACGATCTCTTCCATGTCTGCGCGCGGCGGGGCCGCGTCGGGGCAGGGTGAAGCTGTCCTGGAAACAGTAGGGCGCCGGACCCCGGCGGACCACCCGTCCCCCGGCTTCCGGCGCCCTGAATTTTCAGCCGATTCACTCGGCGGCGATGCGGTCCGGCTCGTCGGTGGCCAGGCCATGGGCGGCCAGCACGTCGCGGAACTCGGGGTGCGAGGCGGCCAGGTGCAGCTTGGCGGCCAGCATGCCGGCCTTCGAGCCGCAGTCGAACCGCTTGCCCGAGAATTCGAACCCCGCGAGGCCCACCCGCTTCAGGCCGGTGGCGATGGAGTCGGTGAGCTGGATCTCGCCGCCCGCGCCGGGCTCCTGCGCGGCCAGGTCCTCGAAGATCGAGCTGTCGAGCACGTAGCGGCCCACGACCGCGAGGCGCGAGGGCGCGTCCTCGGGCTTGGGTTTCTCGACCATGCCCTTGGCACGGGTGAAGCGGCCCTTGCGCTCGAGCGGGTCGAGCACGCCGTAGGACTTGGTCTCGGCCTGGGCGACCTCCATGGCGGCGACGAGATGGCCGCCGGTCTCGGCATGGGCCTCGACCATCTCCTTGAGGCAGCCCGGCTCGCCCAGGATCAGGTCGTCGGGCAGGACCACGGCGAAGGCCTCCTCGTGGACGTGGTCGCGGGCCATCAGCACGGCATGGCCCAGGCCCAGCGGCTCGGGCTGCATGACGAACTCGATCTCCTCGTGATCGGCCTCGGCCATCTCGCGCAGCATTTCGGCGAGGTCGTCCTTGCCGCGCGAGCACAGGGTGTCGTGCAGATCATGGTCGTGGCGCACATAGTCCTCGATCGCGCCCTTGGTGGGATGCGAGACGAAGACCATTCGGGTGAAGCCGGCGGCGCGGGCCTCGTCCATGGCGAACTGGATCAGGGGCTTGTCGATGACCGGCAGCAGCTCCTTCGGGGTCGCCTTGGTGGCGGGCAGGAAGCGGGTTCCCAGACCGGCCACGGGGAAAACGACGGTACGGATGCGCGAGGTCATCGCTGGCTCCTTGTCTGACGAGGGTCGAGTACGCGGGACGCGGGGGCGTCGAGGGGGAACGGCGCGACAGGCGCCGCTTTGCGCGGCAGGGCGGCGGCGCCCTGCGCGCTGGATGCTGTTGAAACGTGCGATCTTCCCACTCGTGCGCTCATGGACATCAGAGTTTAGCGAAAGTTCCGACGTTTCAAGGTTTTCTTGTTGCGGCGCAGCGCAGGTCGCAGTCTGGCGCCGGTTCATCTCAGTATCATGACGGCGGTTTTCGCCTGTGGGCCCAACTGGATGCCCGGATTGAAAGTGATGCGACGGGATGTCCCGAATTCGCAGCAAGGCTTGCGTGTAGAGTTTGGCGAAAGAATGACCGCCATTTCCGCGCCATTTTCGCCTCTGCGGTCGTCGTCAGTATTCGGATGCGTGTTTGGGGAAGCGGGCGATTCGCTGCGGCGCCGAAGGCCAAGGTTGATCTGCTGCAGTCATCCCGCTATATTTCGATCTGACATGCCGCGCTGCCGCAACATCGTCGTGCCGACCCCCAGCCGCCCCCGGGCGAGCCCTGTCGGCTCAGACGCGGCGCCGCAGTTGCGGGACGCGGCCGGTTTTCCGCCTATGTCCTGTTCCAGACCCCTGCGACGACGCCGGCCCGCCCTCCGGACCGATTCGAGGTGACATCCATGAGCGCATTCGACATCGGCGCGTCAGACGACCGCGCCTCCACCCCCGCCCCCTACCGCCGCATCGCCGTCATCGGCGCCGGCTCCTGGGGCACCGCGCTGGCCATCATCGCGGCCAAGGCCGGCCGCGGCGTGACCCTGTGGTCGCGGCGCGAGGACCATGCCCGCGCCTTGCGCGAAGACGGCCGCAACGCCCGCTACCTGCCCGAGGTGGACCTGCCGGATTCGATCCGCGTGACCTCCAACCTCGCCACCGCGGTCGAGGACGCGGACGTGATCCTGATGGTCGTGCCCTCGTCCGCCGTGCGCGAGACGGCCAAGAAGCTCTCCGAGCTGATCCCCGCCACCACGCCGGTGATCCTGGCCGCCAAGGGGATCGAGCCGGGCTCGGGCCTGCTGATGTCCGACGTCGCGGCCGAGGAGCTCAACGGCAACCCGATGGGCGCGCTGTCGGGGCCGAACTTCGCCGGAGAGGCCGCCTCGGGCCATCCGACCGCCTGCACCATCGCCTCGGACTGCGGGGAGCTGTTCGACACCGCCCCCGCCGACACCGTGGCCGCCCGCATGGCCGTCGCCATGGGGACCGAGAGCTTCCGCCCCTACATCTCCGACGACCTGCCGGGCGTCGAGGTGGGCGGCGCGCTGAAGAACGTCATCGCCATCGCCTGCGGCATCGCCACCGGCGCGGGCTTCGGCGCCAACACCCGCGCGGCCCTGATCACCCGCGGCCTCGACGAGATGAAGCGGCTGGCGGAACCCCTGGGGGGCCGGCGCGAGACCGTCACCGGCCTCGCCGGCGTCGGCGACCTGACGCTGACCTGTTCGTCGGAGGCCTCGCGCAACATGAGCTTCGGCCTGCAGCTGGGCCGCGGCATCCCGCGCGAGGAGACCTTCGAGGGCAAGCCGGTGGTGGTCGAGGGCGACCGCAACGCGCTGTCGGTCACCGACCTCGCCCGCAAGCACGGCGTGCACCTGCCGATCTGCGAGGCGGTGCGCGGCATCCTGCACGAGGGTCACGCCGTCTCCGACGCCTTCGCGATGCTCTGGGGCCGGCCGATCGAGGGCGAGCCCCGCGCGCTGGTCGAGCTGGAGATCGGCCACCCCCACGCCCGCCGCGCCCGGTGGCATTTCGAGGAGATCCTGTCGTGAGCGGCGAGAACCTGCAGAAGAAGTCCGACACCCCCCTCACCGACGAGGCGCTGCCGGAGGTGAAGACGCTGAACCCGCCCGAGGGCACGCCCTCGGCCGAGCATCGCGACTTCGCCGCGCGTCGCTTCGTGCTGGCGACGGACCTTGACGGCACCTTCCTCGGCGGCTCCGAGGCGGACCGGCGCACGCTTTACGAGTGGATCGACGCCAACCGCGACGAGGTGGGCCTGATCTTCGTCACCGGCCGCGACCCCGAGTTCCTCGAGGAACTGTGCCGCGGCCCGGTGCCCTGGCCCGACTATGTGGTCGGCGACGTGGGCACCACCATCGCGCGGATGGAGTTCTCCGACGACGAGCCGGGGCAGGGCCGCGTGAAGCCCATCGAGGCGCTGGAGGAGCAGATCGCCGGCATCTGGGACGACGCCGGGCCGAAGATCCGCGAGGCGCTGGACGGGCATCCGGGGCTGACGCTGCAGCCGACGCCGTTCCGCTACCGCGTCTCCTATGACTACGACCCCGAGACCTTCGACCCCTCGGCCATCGACATCGTCAGGGAGATCGGCCACGACCCGCTGATCTCGGCCGACATCTTCTTCGACGTGCTGCCGCGCGGGGTCTCCAAGGGTCCGTCGCTGCTGCGGCTGCTGGCCTTCCTGGGCGTGCCCGAGCACAAGACGCTGGCGGCGGGCGACACGCTCAACGATCTTTCCATGCTCGACATGGACGTGCCGGCGGTGGCGGTGGGCAACTCCGAGCCCGGGCTGGTGAAGCGCCTGCGCGACCGCGACACGCTGCATCGGGCGCAGGCCCATGGCGCGGGCGGGATCCTCGAGGCGATCGCCGCGCTCGGCCTGCACCCCTCGCCGCCTGCGCCGCGCAAGACGGCCGCATGATTGATAACGACGGCGCCACGGCGCCTTTCATAACCGACCGGGAGTATGTCTGATGTCCTCCGATCTCGTGATCGTCTACCACCGCCAGCCCTATGAGGAGGTCGTGGTCGATGGGGTGGTCGAGCGACGCGCGAACAAGAGCCCCAACGGCATCGTCCCCACCCTCAAGAGCTTCTTCGGCCGCGTCGGCAAGGGCGCCTGGGTGGCCTGGAAGCTGGCCGACGATCCCGCCAATCCCGATTTCGAGCCGGTGGTCGAGATCACCGACAACTTCGGCACCTACAACGTCTCGCGCCTGCCGCTGCGCGAGGACCAGGTGAGCTCGTTCTACCACGTCACCTCGAAGGAGGCCTTCTGGCCGATCCTCCATTCCTTCAAGGACAAGTACAATTACGACCCGGTCGACTGGCCGACCTTCCGGGAAGTGAACTGGGCCTTCGCCGAGGCCGCCGCCAACGAGGCGGCCGAGGGCGCGGTGGTCTGGGTGCACGACTACAACCTGTGGCTGGTGCCGGCCTATCTGCGAACGCTGCGCCCGGACGTGAAGATCGCCTTCTTCCACCACACGCCCTTCCCCTCGGCCGACATGTTCAACGTGCTGCCCTGGCGCGCGGAGATCGTGCAGTCGCTGCTGGCCTGCGACATCGTCGGGTTCCACATCCCGCGCTATGCGCAGAACTTCATCCACGTCGCGCGGTCCCTCTTCGACATCGAGGGCGTGGACGAGGAGAAGTCGAACCCCGACTTCGTCCCCGCCGGGGGCATGGCCCTGCAGGAGCGGATCACGCCGACCTACCTCAACCACGAGGGCCGCAAGATCGCCATCGGCGCCTTCCCCGTGGGCGTCGACGTGGAGTTCATCCAGGAGCGGGCCCGCTCGCCCGAGACGGCCGTGTCGCGCTACCGGATCCGCGAGGAGCTGGGCGACGACAGCAAGCTGATCGTCTCGGTCAGCCGCACCGACTACACCAAGGGCAACATCGAGCAGCTGCAGGCCTTCGAGCGGCTGCTGGAGCGCCGGCCGGAGCTGCGCGGCAAGGTGCGGCTGATGCATGTCTCGGTCTCGGCCAACCGGGCGATGACGGCCTACGAGACGGTGCAGAACGAGATCGAGTCGATCACCGGGCGGATCAACAGCCGCTTCGGCAGCTTCGAGTGGCAGCCGGTGTCGCTGATCGGGACCGCGATCCCCTTCGACGAGCTGATCGCCTATTACCAGGCCGCCGACGTGTGCTGGATCACGCCGCTGGCCGACGGTCTGAACCTGGTGGCCGAGGAGTTCTGCGCGGCGCGCACCGACGGCGACGGGGTGCTGGTGCTCTCGGAGTTCGCGGGCGTGGCGGTGGCGCTGTCGGACGCGGTGATCACCAACCCGTTCTCGCACCGGGCGATGGACTCGGCCATCGACCAGGCGCTGGACATGGACGAGGAAGAGCGGCGGGCGCGCATGCTCCAGCTTCGCCGCAAGGTCGCGAAATACGACATCAAGGCCTGGGGCGCCGAGCAGCAGCGGCTGTTCGACATGGTCACGGACGCCGCGAGCCAGACCGAGCCGGCGTGAGGGGATCTCCCTCGCGGATCTCGAAACGCCCCGGGCCGGTCCCGGGGCGTTTTCGTTTCGCCGGCTGGCGCCGGCGACCCGGGGGCCGCGCGTCACGGTCGCGCCCGGGGCGGGCGCGGCGCCCGCGCGGCCGGGGCGACGTCGGGGCCTGGGGCGGGCGGGGCCCGGGGCTGGGCGGGCGACGAGGTCGGGGTTTGCCAGCAGATCCTGTTTCTTGACCAGCTCGGCGGTGATCTTGCGGCGCTCCTTGAGAAAGTCGCCAAAGTGCGGCAGAGCCTTGCCGACGACGTCGCGGGCGCGGATGACGGGCTTGCCC
>CAXGVP010000070.1:0-10739 GCA_964013055.1 uncultured Albimonas sp. | reverse complement strand
GCGCCGGTCGTCGGTGCAGGCCGGCGGCGGGTAAGCGCGGACGGGGTGGGGCTCAGGCGGAGGCGGATTTCAGGAAGGCGGCGAGGCGCGCAAAATAGGCCTCGGGCTCCTCGTAGAAGGGGCAGTGGGCGCTGTTGGGGAAGACCTCGATCTCGGCGCCCGGGATCGCCGAGGCGAGGCGCAGGGCGCAGGCCGGGGTCATCTCGTCATGGGCGCCGCAGAGCACCAGCGCCGGGGCGTCGAAACGCCCGAGATCCTCCAGCCGGTTCCACGCGCTCAGATTGCCGATGTAGTGGAACTCGTTGGGACCCTGAACCTCCAGGTAGGGCGCCATGTTCCAGTCCGCGACAGAGGCGGTCATCGGCTCGGGCCACACGTCCAGCCGGCACATGTGGCGGTAGGTCAGCAGGGTGATCGCCGCCTCGTACTCGGGGTGGTCGTACTGGCCCAGCGCCTCGCGCCGCTGCATCATGCGCACCGTCTCGATCCCCAGCCCCTCGCGCAGGCGGTTCAGCTCGCCGACCAGATGCGGGATGTCGCCGGCGGTGTCGGCGAGCGTCAGGCTCTTCAGCCGGCCCGGGAAGGTCGTCGCGAACTCCATCCCCAGCCAGCCGCCCCAGGAATGGCCGAGCAGGTGCGGACGCTCGAGCTCCAGCGCCCGCAGCACCTCGTCCACCTCGGTCGCGAAGCGCGCCACATGCCACAGCTTCGGATCGTCCGGCCGGTCCGAGGCGCCGGTGCCGAGTTGATCGTAGCTCACCACCCGGAACCCCTCCTCCACCAGCCGCAGGTGCGGCTCGACGAGGTAGCGGCACGGCAGGCCCGGCCCGCCCGAGAGCAGCATCACCGGCTCGCCCTCCCCCCAGGAATAGGCGACCACCTCGTGCCCGGCGTCGAGGCGGATGCGGGTGGTCTCGTCGGGGGCGGCGAAGTCGGGCATCGGAGGTCCTTCCGGGAGCGTCTGGGACGGGGTCAGGGCGTCTCGGCCAGCGTGTCGGCCAGCGCCCCCACGAAGAGGTCGATCTCCCCCTCCGACAGGATCAGGGGCGGGCGCAGCTTCAGCGTCTCGCCGAAGCGGCCGGCGGCGCCGATCAGCACCCGGCGGCGGCCGAGGCCGGCCAGAACCGCGCGCACCAGCGCCCCGTCCGGCGCGCCCTCGCGCCCCAGCGACACGCCCAGGAACAGGCCCGCGCCGCGCACCGCCGTGATGCGGGGATCGTGGGCGGCAAGCGCCTCGAGATCCGACTTCAGCTTCGCCCCCGCGGCGGCGCAGCGGGCGACGAGGCCTTCGGAGCGGAGCGTCTCCACCACCGCCAGCCCCGCGGCCGCGGCCACGGGATTGGCGCCGAAGGTGTTGAAATAGCCGAATTCCTCGACGAAGCGCGACAGGATCTCGGGCCGGGTCATGGTCCCGGCCATAGGGAATCCGTTGCCCATCGGCTTGCCCGTCGTGACGATGTCGGGGGCGAGCCCGTGACGCTCGAACCCCCACATCACGCCGGTGCGCCCGAAGCCCGGCTGCACCTCGTCGGCGATCAGCAGGCCGCCGGCGGCGTGGATCGCGCGCTCCGCCGCTTTCAGGACCCCCTCGGGGTCCGCATGCACGCCGTCGGACGAGAAGATCGAGTCCCAGATCATCCCCGCGAAGCCGTGGCCCTCGGCCTCCAGCTCCGCCGCGGCCTCGGCGACGGCCCTCGAAAAACCGCCTGCGAGGTCCTCGCCATAGACGGCAGGGTCCGGCGCCGGCACGGTGCGGATGCGGGGCGAGCCGCCGCCCTTCTTCCAGGCGCTCGGCGAGATCTCGGTCGTGGCGGCGGTGTTGCCGTGGTAGGCGGTCTCGGTGACCACGAAGCCGCGCTTGCCGGTCCAGACCTCGGCCAGCCGCAGGGCGAGGTCGTTGGCCTCCGACCCGGTGCAGGACAGGACCACGTTGGACAGCTCCGCCGGCAGCGTCGCCTTCAGCGCCTCCAGGTAGCGGTCGACGATCTCGACCATGTAGCGGCTGTTGATGTTCAGCCGGCCGATCTGGTCGCGCACCGCCTCGACCACCGCGGGGTGGCAATGCCCCAGGGAGGGGACGTTGTTGTAGAAATCGAGGTAGCGCGCCCCCGCCCGGTCGGTCATCCAGGCGCCCTCGCCCGAGACCATCTCCACCGGCCGGTCGTAGAACAGCACCGCCGCCGCCCCCATGTTCGCCAGCCTGCGGGCCAGCAGCGGGTCGTCCCCCGCCTCGCCCGAGAAGGCGTTCATCGACAGGATGGCGCGGGGCTCGGCGGTCATGGGATCTCCCTCAGGCGGTGGCGAGGTGGCGCTCGGCGAGCTCCACCGTGCCGGTGGTGTAGCCCTCCGCCACCAGCTCCTGCGCCGTGGGCGTCTCGGCGTGGGAGGCGATCCAGGCGGTCAGCAGCATCCGGCGCAGCATGATCATGTGGGGCAGGATCGCCTCGGCCTCGGGCGGCAGGGGCGCGACGGCCGCGTAGCCCTCCAGCCAGGCGGCGGCGAGATCGGGGATATACGGCTCCGTCTCCAGGAAGGAGATCGCGGCGGCGAAGTCGTAGGCGAACCAACCGAGCCCGCAGTCGTCGAAGTCGATCACCCCGAGCCGCCCGTCCTTCTCCAGCAGGTTCGCGAGCCGCAGGTCCGCATGGATCAGCCCGAAGCGGTCCGCCCCCTCGCCATAGCGGCCCAGCCGCTCGCGCAGCGCCTGCGAGGTCCGCTCGAGGATCGCGCGGCCCTCCGCATCCAGCCCGTCGGCGGCGCGCCAGTCGCCCCAGTGCATCACCGGGCCGACCGTCGTCTCCCAGTTCCAGGTCTTTCGGACGAACCCCGCGGGCTTCGCCCAGCGCCGCACATGGCCGTGCAGGCGGGCGGAGATGGCGCCGAGATCGCGGAAACCGGGCACGAGGCCGGCGCCGGCCTGGGGCTCCGCCCCCTCCATCCACGCGAAGGCGACCGCATGGCGGGTCTCGCCGTCATGGGTGAAGGTCGCGACCTTGCCGCCCCCGGCGACCGGCAGGATGGCGGGCGTGTCGACCACCTCCTCGGCGCGCAGGGCCTCCAGCCAGGCGATCTCGGACGCGATCTCCCCGGGCGTATGATAGGCGGGCCGGTGCACGCGCACCGCCACGCGGGTCTCGCCGTCCCGGAGCTTGAAGGTCGCGTTCTCGGAGATGTTCAGCAGCGTCGCCTCCGTCTCCGGCGACAGCCCCCACTGCGGCGCCAGCGCGGCCGCATGTGCGCGCAGATCCTCCAGGAACGCCTCCGTATAGAGCCCCGTCATCCGCCGTCTTCCCCCTCGCGTGCTGGTGTCGGCTTGTCCGGACCTGCAAGTCCGGCGCCAGAGGCCCGGACGCTAGCGAGGCCTGCTGCATGGCACAAGAATTGCCGCGGCGGTCTCGGCATTGCAGCGAAGGAGACGGGATCGTGCTGACATCGATCGAGGGACGCGTGGTGGTGGTGACCGGGGCGTCGAAGGGCATCGGCAAGGGCATCGCGAAGGTCTTCGCCGACCGCGGCGCCAGGGTGATGCTCGCCGCCCGCGGGGCCGAGGCGCTGGAGGCGACCGCCGCCGAGCTGACCGCAGGCGGCGCCACGGTCGCGACCCACATCTGCGACGTCTCCGACTGGGCCTCGGTGCAGGGACTGGTCGCGGCGACGCTGGAGACCTTCGGCGGCCTCGACATCATGTGCGCCAACGCCGGCGTCTTCCCGCAGGTGACCATCGCCGAGATGTCGCCCGAGGACTGGGACGCCGTCATGGCCACCAACCTGCGCAGCGCCTTCCTGTGCACCAAGGCCGTGCTGCCGGTGTTCGCGAAGAAGCCCGGCGGCCGCGTGGTCCTGACCTCCTCGATCACCGGGCCGGTGACGGGGTTTCCGGGCTGGTCGCACTACGGCGCCTCGAAGGCCGGGCAGCTGGGGTTCCTGCGCACGGCGGCCATCGAGCTGGCGAAACACGGCGCCACGATCAACGCGGTGATGCCGGGCAACGTGATGACCGAGGGGCTGGACGGGCTGGGCGAGGACTACCTCGCCACCATGGCCGCTTCGATCCCGTTGAAGACGATCGGCTCGGTCGCCGACATCGGGCATGCGGCGCTGTTCTTCGCCTCGGAGGAGGCCGGCTACATCACCGGCCAGACGCTGGTGGTCGACGGCGGACAGATCCTGCCCGAATCGCTCGAGGCGCTGGAGTAGGGGCCGCGGGACCCTCCCCCGGGGCGCAGCCGCGTCCCCGGGGGAGGAGGCCCGTATCGGGATTTCGCGTCTCGCGAGACCCGGCGCCCGCAACGCAGGCATGCCCGGACCATACTGCGCAAATTTCATTCAGTATTTGTTAGCGTGCCTGTTTTTTGTCGACATCAAGGCGATCCCGGGCGCAGCCTTCGCGAGCGCAACATGCCGGGGCGTCGCCCCGCATCAGCCCCATGGAGACCCTCGCGCCGCGAGCGACGGCGCCAGACCCGAGGATGGACATGAACAAGCCCGAGACCCCCATCGCCGCCGACAACGCGCCGACCCATCCTCTGGAGCCGCTGACCGAGAGCGAGATCGCCGCCGCCGCCCAGCTGGTGCGCGAGGCCCGCAAGACCGAGGCCCTGCGCTTCGAGATGATCGAGCTCAAGGAGCCCTCCAAGAAGCGCGTCCGCGCCTTCGAGCCGGGCGACGACTTCCCCCGCGAGGCGCGGGTCAACGTCTTCGAGATGGGCCGCATCGGGGTTTGGAAATACGTCGTCTCCCTCTCCGCCGGAAAGATCCTGTCCGAGACCTTCGTCGAGGGCGCCCGGCCGATGATCATGGCCGAGGAGTTCCTCCAGATCGAAGCCACCGTGAAGGAGAACCCCGAGTTCCAGGCCGCCTGCGCCAAGCGCGGCATCGACGACGTGAGCCTGGTCTGCGTCGACCCCTGGTCGGCGGGCAACTTCGGCGTCGAGGGCGAGGAGGGCAAGCACGTCGCCCACACCTTCTGCTGGGTGAAATCCGGCCCCTACGACAACCTCTACGCCCACCCGATCGAGGGCCTGAACCCCGTCGTCGACATCAAGAAGATGGAAGTGATCCGCATCGACGACTACGGCGTGCGCGAGGTCCCCAAGGAGGACGTGAACTACGAGGCCCAGTTCCAGGACGGTTTCCGCAAGGACCTCAAGCCGATCGACGTGGTCCAGCCCGAGGGCGTCAGCTTCGACATGGACGGCCGGCGCATCACCTGGGCCGACTGGGACATGGTCATCGGCTTCAACGGGCGCGAGGGGCTGACGCTTCATGACGTGAAGCTCGACGGGCGGCCGGTGTTCTACCGCCTCTCGATCGCCGAGATGGTGGTCCCCTACGGCTCCCCCGCCAGGCAGCACGCCCGCAAGAACGTCTTCGACATCGGCGAATACGGGCTCGGAAAACTGGCGAACTCGCTGGAGCTGGGCTGCGACTGCCTCGGCGCGATCCAGTACCTCGACGGCTTCGTCTCGGGCATCGACGGCAACCCCGAGAAGATCAAGAACGCCATCTGCATCCATGAGGAAGACGACGGCGTCCTGTGGAAGCACTGGGATTTCCGCACCGACCGCACGGAGGTGCGCCGCGCCCGGAAACTGGTGATCTCCTCGATCTCCACCGTCGGAAACTACGAATACGCCTCCTACTGGTACTTCATGCTCGACGGCTCGATTCAGTTCGAGATGAAGGCCACCGGCATCATCAACACCGTGGGCTGCGAGCCGGGGAACCCCGGCAAGTACGGCACCGAGGTCGCCCCCGGCGTGCTCGGCCAGATCCATCAGCACACGTTCTGCGCGCGCATCGACCTGGCGGTGGACGGGGACGCCTGCTCGGTCGTCGAATGCGACACGCTGGCCCCGCCGATGGGCCCGGAAAACCCTTACGGCAACGCCTTCTACATCCAGGAGACGCCGATCACCGCCGAGGGCGGGCGCAAGCGCGCCCCCGAAAAGGAGCGCTACTGGAAGTTCGTCTCCGCCGAGGGGCGCAACCGCATGGGCCGGCCGACGGCCTTCAAGCTGGAGCCGGTGCACTCGATCACGCCCTTCAACAAGCCCGAGGGGCCGTCCGGCTCGCGCATGCCCTTCATCTACAACGACCTGTGGGTGACCGCCTACGACCCCGAAGAGCGCTTCCCCGCGGGCGAGTTCATGAACCACTCCGACGGGACCGACGGCTTGCCGAAATACGTCGCCCGCCAGCGCCCGGTCGAGGGCGCCGACATCGTCGCCTGGCACGTCTTCGGCCTGCACCACATGCCGCGCCTGGAAGACTTCCCCGTGCAGCCGGTGGTCAAGACCGGCTTCACGCTGATGCCCAACGGCTTTTTCGACATCAACCCGGCGCTGAACATGCCGCCGGAGAAGAACGAGGCCTCGACCCACGCCGGCTGCTGCTCCGTCGCGGCCGAGTAATCCGGCGCAGGCCGGGGGTGAGGCGGCCGCCCGATCCGGGCGCGCCGCGGGTGCTGCGGCCTTGGGGGCCGCGGAAAAGAAGCGCGCCGGCGGCCGAGGGGCGGTCGCCGGCGCGGTCAGGAGCGGACCGGGGGAGACACCCCGGCCGGAGAGCCAACCGACAGGGAAAGACCGACGCATGAACAGAAACCAGTTCCTGCCCCCGCACCGGGGTCCGTCGCGCCGCACCGTCCTCGCCGGCCTGGGGGCCGGCTTCGCGGCCTCGCTCGCCGGCGGCCGGGTGAAGGCGGGTCCGGGCGCGACCTATGCCGACGACCTCTGGGCGAAGACCGTCGAGGAGCTGAAGTCCGGCGGCTTCCGCATGGACCTCAACCTCCACTCCTGGGAAGGCTACACCGAGGAGCCGGTGCTGGATCCGTTCTCGACCCAGACCGGGGCGAACGTGAACCCGCAGATGCTGATCTCAGACCCGTCCGCGGTGAACAACCTGCGCTCGGGCGGGACCAACACCTGGGACATCATCAACCTCAACAACGCCTGGCAGCGGAAGATCCTCTATCCCAACGACCTGATCGTGCCGCTGGACAAGACGAAGTTCGAGCCGCTCTACCAGATGAACGTCCCCGAGTTCGCCTGGCCCTACAAATGGGCGATGGCCGACGACGGCGCGCTGCTGGGCATGATCCAGCGCTACGGGCCCTCGGGCGTCGCGATCAACTCCTCGATGATCGACGCGGCCGAGATCGAGGATGGCGGCTACGCGGCCCTGATCGACGGGCACGCGGGCGAATACGGCATCCTCGACTACGAGAACTGGGTGATCATGCACGCCTGCATGGCCGCCGGCTTCTCGCCGTTCCGCGAGCATACCGAAGCGGAGATGGCGGCCTATGAGGAGATGATCTTCAAGGTGATGAAGAACGCCAAGAAGATCTCGGCCGACGCCGCCGCGCTCGCGCGCGACATGATCACCGGCGAGATCGTGGGCTGCTTCCCCGGCTCGCTCTACTCGGTGTCGGCCGCCCGCATGGAGGGGATGTCGGAGATCACCTGCGTGCTCCCCAAGATGGGGATCGAGGAGACGAAGACCGCAGAGACCCCCGACGGCAAGTCCGGCATCATCTGGATCGAGGTCACCAGCCTGGTGAACAACCCCGACCCCACGCCGCTGGCGGAAGCCTTCCTGATCTACTGCCACACGCCCGAGGCCTGCCACCGCGTCGCCGCCATGGCGCCCGGCACGCTGAACCCGGTGGTGCAGATGGGCGACCCGACGGTGCTGGAGCTGTTCTCGCAGGACGAGCTGGACGCGGTGATGTGGGGCTCCGACGGGGCCGAGCTGAAGACGCTGGTCGACCGCTGCATCGATTTCGACATCAACCCCGACTACGACGCGATGCACGACATGTATACCGAGGCCAAGCGCTCGCGCGGGTTCTGATCCCGGCCCAGGGCCGGAGTCGACAGCGTCGACTCCGGCCCCGGCCCTCCCCCTTTCCGCGCCCCTCCGCGCGCACATCCTCGCGCGGGGCGCCCATCACGAGACGGGAGACCGGCGCATGCCGCAGCCCATCCTTGAGCTCAAGAGCGTCGACAAGATCTTCGGGGACTTCGCCGCGGTCGAGCGCGTGACCCTCTCGATCGCCGAGGGCGAGTTCTTCACCATCGTCGGGCCGTCGGGCTCGGGCAAGACGACGCTGATCCGGATGCTGGTGGGCATGGACGCCCCCACCCGCGGCGAGATCCTGCTGCGCGGCGCCCGCATCAACGAGATGCCCGCCAACAAGCGCCCCTTCTGCATGGTGTTCCAGTCGCTGGCGCTGTTCCCCCACATGACCGTGGGCGAGAACGTGGCCTATTCCCTCAAATGCCGCGGCGTCGGGAAGAAGGAACGGCGCGAGCGGGCGACCGAGTGCCTGGCGCTCGCCCACCTGCCCGCCTCCTACTACGACCGGGCGGTGACCAAGTGCTCGGGCGGCGAGAAGCAGCGCGTGGCGCTGGCCCGCGCGCTGGCCTACGACCCCGAGGTCCTGTTCTTCGACGAGCCGCTCTCGGCGCTGGATTACCGCCTGCGCAAGACGCTGGAGAAGGAGCTCAAGGACATCCAGCGGGAGACCGGCAAGACCTTCATCTACATCACCCACAGCCTCGAGGAGGCGATGGTGATGTCCGACCGCATCGGCGTGATGCGCGACGGGCGCCTGGCGCAGGTCGGCTCCCCGCGCGAGGTCTACGACCGGCCGAAGACCCGCTTCGTCTCGGAGTTCTTCGGCGAGGTGAACGCGTTTCCCGTCGTGGCGAAGGACGGCCGCCTGTGGTGCGAGCCCCTGCACATGGCCTTCGACCCGCCCCCCGACGCGCCCGCCGGCTTCGCGAAGGGCGCCCTGATCGTGCGCCCCGAGCATCTGCATTTCGACCCCGCCGCGGCCGAGCCGATCCGGGGCGAGGTGTTCAACGAATACCTGCTCGGGAGCCGGGTGCAGTACCAGGTCCGCTCCGGCGCAACGACCCTGCTGGTCGAGGGCATGGGCGGGCAGCCGCCGGCCGGGCGCGAGGTGGCGCTGAGCTTCTCGCCCTCCGACAGCCTGCTGTTCGCGGAGTGAGGGCATGACCGACCTCTCCGAAACCCTGCCCGTGGCGGCCTCCGCGTCGGCCGAGCCGCGGCCGGCGTGGCGGCCCTCGACCGGGCTGCTCTGCGCGCTGCCGATGCTGCTGCTGCTGGGGCTGGGGTTCCTGGCGCCGCTGCTGATCGTGGCGGTCTACAGCTTCATGCCCCGCGGGACGTTCAGCCTGACCGGGCGGCCCACCTTCGAGAACTACATCGACATCGTCGCCCAGAACTTCCACATCTCGTTCCTGTGGTCGATCTGGCTGGCGCTGCTGACCACCGTGATCCTGATGGCGGTCTGCTGGCCGCTGGCAGTCTCGATCAAGAAGCTCTCGCCCTCGCGCGCGCTGCTGCTGACGGTGCTGATCGTGGCGCCGCTGTTCGTGGCCGAGAACATCCGCCTGCAGGGCTGGTCGCTGTTCCTGGACCGCGCCGGCCTGCTGGACGGGGGGCTGAAGGCGACCGTGGGGCTCTCGACCGGCTCGCTGACCGCGAACGTGCCGGTGGTGGTGTTCGGCATGGCCTACATCTACCTGCCCTTCATGCTGTTCCCGATGATGCTCGGCCTCGCCAACGTGCCCCCCGCCGCGGTCGAGGCCGCCCAGGACCTCGGCGCCAGCCGCTGGCAGCAGTTCCGCGACATCGAGCTTCCATTGGCGGCCCCCGGCCTGGTGATCGGCGCCCTGCTGGTCTTCGTGATCAGCCTCGGCGCGTTCTCGGAGTCGAAGTTCCTCGGCAAGGGGGTCATCGTCACCGTGTCCGAGGACATCGAGAGCGCCTTCACCTTCGGCCAGAACTGGCCGCGCGGCTCGGCCCTGTCGGTGCTGGTGATCGTGCTGGCGGGCGCGGCGGCCTTCGTCGGGCTGCGCCGGCTGGACCTCGATTCCATGCTGGGGAGGAAGTGATGGAGCGTCGCTCGCTCGCCGACCGCCTGCGCTCCGGCTGGCTGTGGATCGTGGTGACGATCCTGTATCTGCCGCTTTTGGCGGTGGGGCTGGCCTCGCTGTCCGAGAGCCGGTTCTTCCTGTTCCCGATCCGCAAGTATTCGCTGAAATGGTACGAGGAGAGTTTTTCGTCGCTCCAGATCCGCGACGCGCTGTGGACCTCGGTGGCGCTAGCGGCGGTGGTGGGGGTGATCGCCACCGTGCTGGCGGTGTTCGGGGCGCTGGCCTATGCGCGCCACGACTGGACGGGCAAGGGCTGGTATCAGCAGATCGTGCTGGCGCCGATCTTCTTCCCCCAGTCGGTGCTGGGGCTGGCGCTGCAGCTGTGGTTCAACACGCTGGGGCTGGACATGACCTGGCACGCCTCGGTCTTCGCGCACCTGGTGTGGATCGCGCCGATCGTGACCATGGTGATCGCCATCCAGGCCTACGGCTACGACGCCTCGGTCGAGGAGGCGGCGCGGGATCTCGGGGCGACGCGCTGGATGGTGTTCAAGGACGTCACCTTCCCGCTGCTGTGGCCCGGCGTGTTCTCGGGCCTGCTGTTCGCGGTGCTGCTGAGCTGGGGGAACTTCCCGCTGAGCTACTTCACCTCCGGCGCCGACGTGACCGTGCCGGAGTGGCTCTACGGCAAGATGATCGGCGGCTACACGCCGATGGTGCCGGCGCTGGGGTTCCTGAGCGTGGTGGCCGGCGGGCTGGTGCTGGCGGTGGGCCTCGCGATCCAGGCGCGGCTGTCGCGCCAGCCCTGAGGCGGGGCGAGTTCGGCGGGGG
>CAXGVP010000069.1:0-10762 GCA_964013055.1 uncultured Albimonas sp. | reverse complement strand
CAGCTGAGCGCGCGGACCGGGGCGCCCTGCTCGGTCAGGCGCGCGCCCGGCTGGGCCTCGAGCCAGGCGCCGGCGGCCAGCAGGCGGCGGGCGAGGCGGGGCGGCATCTCGGGGAAGGCGTCGGCGAGCATCCGCCGCTCGTCCTCCGAGAAGCGGGTCGCCCGGCTCTCGATCGCCAGGCGGGCCATGCCGAAGACGCTGATCGCGATGAAGCTGACCTGGATCAGCGCGGCCGAGGGGTTGAAGTCCACCGTCAGGCTGATCAGCACCAGCCCGGCGGCGGCGATGTTCATGCCGGCGTAGCAATAGCTCGCGCCCCGCACCAGGCCGGTCTGCAGCAGCGCATAGGCCAGCAGGTAGAGGAACACCCCCGCAAAGCCGACGCCCGACAGCACGCGATCGTCCAGCATCGCATCGGCCATGATGAATCCCCCGAACCCGGTCGCGCCTTCCCCTGTGTCAGGGCCGGGCTGACCGGGAGGTGAACAGGGCGCCGGTTTGCCCGCGGGCCCGGTTGACGCAGCGCCCGAAGGGACGCCCAATCCGGGGGCGAGACCCGCGCGACGGTTGCGCAGGGGGGCGGCTGGGCTAAGCTCGCCCGGGCGGAGGCAGCGGAGGGGCGAGCATGGCGGACACGATCGAGACGGCCCCGGCCGGGCCGCAGGACGCATCCACCGGCGCGACCACCGGGCCGGACCAGCCAGCGGGAAGCGGCGGCGCGCGCGACGGGCTGGCGGGGCTGCGGCGGATCACGCTGTGGGCGCTGGGCGTGGCGGTGCTGCTGTTCGCCTACTACGTCGTCGCGGACCGGACCACGCCGTTTTCGGGCGACGCGCGGGTGCAGGCCTTCGTGCTGCGGGTGGCGCCCGAGGTCACCGGCCACGTGGCCCGCGTGGGCGTGGTGGACAACGAGGTGGTCGAGGCCGGCGACGAGCTCTTCGCCATCGACCCCGAGCCCTTCCAGATCGCCGTCGACCAGGCCCAGGCGCGGCTGGAACAGGCCGGCCAGGCGGTCGGCGCCAACACCGCCGCCGTCGACGCGGCCCAGGCCCAGCTCGAGCGCGCGCGCGCCAATGCCGCCAACGTCCGCGCCCAGACCGAGCGCGTGCTGGAGCTGGTGCGCAAGGGCGTCTACGCCCAGGCCCGCGAGGACGACGCCATCGCGGCCATCGACGAATCCGAGGCCGCCGTGACCGCCGCCGCCGCCGACCTGCGCCGCGCGCAGGAGCAGCTGGGCCCGGAGGGCGAGAACAACCCCGGCGTGCAGGAGGCGCTCGCGGCGCTGGAGACGGCGCGCTACAACCTCGCGCGCACGGCGATGACCGCGCCGGCGCGCGGCGTGGTGACCAACCTGCAGCTGGCGGTGGGGCAGACGGTGACGGCCGGCGCCTCCTCGATGACCTTCATCTCGGCCGAGGACATCTGGCTGCGCGCGGCGATGCGCGAGAACAGCCTCGGCGTGCTCTCGCAGGGGCAGGCGGCGGAGGTGGTGCTCGACGCGCTCCCCGGCCAGGTGTTCCAGGCCACCGTGCGCTCGGTCGGCTGGGGCGTGGCCGGGGAGGCGGTGGACCCCGCCACCGGCCTGCCCCAGTCCACCCAGGCGCAGGGCTGGCTGACCGATCCGCAGCGCTTCCCGGTGATCCTGAGCTTCGAGATGGACCAGCTGCCGCGCGGCGCGCGCTATGGCAGCCGCGCGGCGGTGATCGTCTATGCGGGCGACAACCCGGTGATGGACGCCATCGCCTGGGCGCGGATCCGGCTGATCGCCCTGCTGACCTATGTCTCCTGACCCGCAGGCGGGGGCCCGGCTGAAGGCGAAGGGCCTGCGCATCGCGCTGGCCGTGACCGCGGCGCTGGCGGTCGAGGCGCTGCGCGGCGCCGACCTGCCGATCCTGGCGCCGATGATCGGGCTGCAGATCCTCGCGGTCGCGCCGCGGCCGCCGGGGGTGAAGCTGCTGGCGATGCTGCTGGGGGCGGCGGCGGTCTCGTCGCTGGCGGCCTGGGTGGTGGCGGCGTTCACCGTCTCGATCCCCGGGGCCTATCCGCTGGGGATGGGGGTGCTCTACCTGTGGTGCTTCGCCTTGGCGATGCATCCGAAGACCCGGCCGCTGGGGGCGATGGCGCTGACCATGACCATCGTGGTGGGGGCGCTGTCCGCCGCCTCGACCGGGGCGGCGGCGGGGATCGCGCTGTCGCTGGTGCTGTCGATCCTGGCCGGCGGCGCGGTGGTCTACCTCGCCTTCGCCATCCTCCCCGGACCGCCGCCCCCGCCCGAGGTCGCAGCCGACCCGGAGGCGGAGGAGGACATCTCCGAGCCCGCGGAGCCTGCCCCCGCCGAAGTTCCGGTCGTGTTCCGCGCGGCGCTGGCGACGCTGGTGATGCTGCCGCTGCACCTGTGGCTGACCGCGGACGGGGGGGTGGCGGCGATGCCGGTGCTGTTCACCTGCTCCTCGATGCTGAGGCAGCCGGGGGTGGCGGACTCGGTCAGGGACTCGCTGACCCGGCTGGCGGGGACGGCGGCGGGGGGGATCGCGGCGGCGGGGGTGCATGCCGTGACGCTGATGCATGGCGAGGCGACGCTGGCGCTGGCGATGGTGGCCACGCTGTCGCTGGCGTTCTCCTGGCGGATGTCCTTCGGACCGCTGGCCGCCCAGGTCTGGATGCCGGGGTTCGTGACGTTTCTCGCGCTCTACGGCATGACGCTGTCGCCGACGCTGGGCGGGGACGAGATCGCGGCCTCGGAGCGGCTGGGCCAGGTCTTCGTCGGCGCCCTCTACACCGTCGCGGCGGTCAGCCTGCTGGCGGGGCCGGCGCGCCGGCTCACCGCCCGGCGCCGCCGCCCGGCTTGAGGTCGGAGACGATCCGCCCGATCAGCACCGCGACGTAGAGCGCGCCGACCACCGCCTCGGTCGCGGCGAGAATGCGCGCCATCGGCGAGATCGGCAGCACGTCGCCGTAGCCCAGCGTGGTCACCGTCACCAGGCTGAAATAGACGATGTCGGAGCCCAGCGGCGCCTCCCCGGGAACCGAGATCGCGCCCGGGTCCAGCGCCAGCGCGGCGGCGTAGAGCTGCGCCCAGGTCAGCGCCAGCATGAAATAGCCGAAGACCGCGCCCGCCAGCGCATCGCCGTCGGCCTTGCGCTCGCGCACCAGCGCCTCGACCGTCAGCCACAGGGTCTGGCCGGCGAGCCACAGGGCCGCGAGGAACGCGAGCCCCCCCACGACGGGAGAGCCGGTGGCCTTCGCCAGCAGGTGCAGCGCCAGCCAGGCCAGCGGGGTGGCCAGCTTCAGCGGCCGCGCCACGCTGGCCGAGCGCGTCACGATCCCGGTGGCCGCCACGGTGGCGGCGAACAGCGCGGCCAGCGCCGCCTCCCCCGCCGCGGTGTCCTGCAGGATCGGCTGGCCCAGCAGCAGCAGCGCCGCAAGGGCCAGCAGGAAGCGGTAGCGCCAGCGCTCGGCCGCGGGCGCGAGGCCGACCCTCATGGCCTCACTCCGCGGGGGTGGGGGGCACGGGGTCGCCGGTGGTCGGGTCCAGGCCCTTGGCCTCGAAGGCGATCCAGGTGGTCACCATCTCGTAGAACAGCGCCAGGATCACGGGGCCGATGAACAGGCCCAGCAGGCCCATCGACAGCGTGCCGCCGATCACGCCGATCATGATCACCACCATCGGCGTGGTCAGCCCGCGCGCCATCAGGATCGGCTTGAGCACGTTGTCGAGGAACAGCACCGGGACCATGTAGGCGGTGAAGATCGCCGCGTGCATGGTGGGGTTGATCGACCAGTCGAGGATGATCAGCGGGATGATCGCCAGCGGCGGCATCTGGATCACGCAGGCCAGCACCGCCACGCCCGCCAGGATCCCGCCCAGCGGCAGACCGGCCACGATGATGCCGATGGCGGCGAGCCCGCCCTGCACGATCGCCACCCCGATCACCCCGCGGGAGACGTTCTGGATGGTCTTCGAGGCCATCGCCGTCATCGCCCGCCCGCGGCCCGAGATCCGGCCCGCCACGCGCCCCGTCGCCTCGGCCAGCGGCGCGGCCCAGGCGAGGAACACCGCCGCGAAGATCACCGACAGCGCGAACTGCAGCACCCCCAGGATCAGCCCCGCGCCGGCGCCGGCCAGCGAGGCCGCGATCTCGCGCAGCTTCGGCGCGTATTGCGCCGACAGCGCCAGCAGGTCGACCGAGGCCTGGCGCCAGGTCTCGAACAGCTGCGCGCCGACCAGCGGCCAGTCGCGCACCGACTCGGGCGGGGCCGGCAGGTTGAGCGTGCCGTCGGAGAGGTGGGCCACCATCTCGCCCACCGAATCGATGAGCGAATTCACGATCATCACCGTCGGCCCGATGATCACCACCAGCCCCACCAGCGCGAAGACCGTGGCGGTGCGCCCGCGCCGGCCGCCCAGTTTCGCGTTCATCCAGTCGAAGGCCGGCGCCAGCGCCACGGCCAGGATCACCGACCAGATCAGGATCGAGGCGAAGGGCGCGATCAGCGTGAAGCTGAGCGCCATGAACAACGCCAGGATGCCGATGGTCACGAAGACGTCGACGGAGAGCGTGATGACCCGCTGGCGGGTGGGATCCTCGGGCAGAGACATGGGACCGGTCCCTTCTGGACGCGCCTCCACCCCTCGGGAGGCACGACCATTCTTGCGCTTGGGAGGCCGCAGGGGAAGCCGAAATGCCCCCCCGCCCCGGCGCCGACCGGAGGGCGAGGCGCCGAAGCCTCGCTCGCGCAGGGCGATTCACGCGCGGCGGGGGCAAGCGGGGGGCCCGCCCGGGTCGTCCCCGCGTCGGGCGCAGGGGTCAACGACCGGACCGGGACGCTGCGTCGGCAGCCCTGGCATGATCCACAGGGCCCTCCTCGCCGGCGCGGTCCTGTCGCCGGCGCCGGTCGCGGCGCAGGCGGCGTGGATCGACGGCTTCGACGGAACGCCCGCGCAGGACGTCTCTCGGATCATCGACGTGGAGGGTTCGGACGAGAGCTGCACCGTCCGGTCCGACGCCTCGGCGCCGGCGACCGAGCGGGAGGTCGCGTCCTTCGGGATCGACGGCATCGCCGTGAACGGCTGGCTGGGCGGCGCGATGGAGATGGCGACGCCGGCCTCCGCGGCCCTGCCGGCGACGCGCTCGCTGCAGACCCTGACGGCGCTGACCTGCGACTATGGCGACCGCGGCGCGCAGGGGCCCTCCGGCGGGCTGGGCGTGGACCTGAGCGACGCCGGCGCCGCGGACCGCTGCATCCTGCTGAGGATCCTGGCCTTTGGCGGGATCGTGGACCCCACGGCGCCCGCGGGCCTGATCTTCACCGCCCAGACCTACGGGACCGGCGGCGCCGTCTCGCAGCTCTCGTCGGGGCCGGCGTCGAGCGCGACGACCCCGGCCGGGTCCGTGCGGGTCGACATCCCCTTCACCGCGCTGGAGCCGGCGCCGGGCGGGACGCCGGCCGACCTCTCGGCGGTCGGCTCGCTGACGATGCGGATGGATGTCTCGGTCGTTGGCGGCCGGCTGGCGACCCTGGACCTGTGCAGCGGGACCGCGGGGGGGCTGCGGGGTCTCGACCTCCGAAGACGCCGCCCTGCCCGACCCCGTGCCGGCCCCCGCCGCGCTCCGGCTGCCGGCGGGAGCGCTGGGCCTGGCGGTCAGGCGAGGCCGAAGCGGGCGAAGAGGTCCTTGAGGTTCTCCTCCGGCCGCGCGCCGATGTGGGAGATCACCTCCCCCGCGCAGACGCAGCCCATGGTCCCGCAGGTCAGCAGGTTGCGGCCCCGCGTCAGGCCGTAGAGGAAGCCCGCGGCGAACAGGTCCCCCGCCCCGGTCGCGTCCACCCGCTTCATCGGGGCGGCCGGCGCGTGCACCGTGCGCTCGCCCTTCAGGACGTAGGCGCCGGCGGGGCCGACGGTGCAGGCCACGATCTCGACCTCCTGGCGGGCGAGGTCCATGGCGTCTTCCAGCGTCTCGGTCTGGTAGAGGCTGACCAGCTCATGCTCGTTGGCGAACAGCAGGTCGACCTCCTCGATCACCATCTTGCGGAAGGCGTCGCGGTGACGCTCGATGCAGAACGGGTCCGAGAGGGTGATCGAGACCTTGCCGCCCGCCGCCTTGCAGGCGGCGATGGCCTTGCGGAAGGCCTCCTGGCTCTCCATCCCGTCGAAGCGGTAGCCCTCGAGGTAGATCCACTTGGTGTCGGCCATCAGGGCTTCGTCGATGTCGGCGGGGCCGAGGTCGGCCGAGACGCCGAGATAGGTGTTCATCGACCGCTCGCCGTCCGGGCTGACCAGCACCATGCAGCGCCCGGTCTCCTCGTCTAGGCGGTCGCGGGGCGTCATCGGCGTGTCGAAGGCGACGCCGAGCGAGCGGATGTCGTGGGCGAAGATCGCGCCGAGCTGGTCGTCCTTGATCTTGCCGACGTAGGCGGCCTTGCCGCCCAGCATCCCCAGCCCCGCGATGGTGTTGGCCGCCGAGCCGCCCGAGACCTCCTGCGCGGGGCCCATCTTGGAGTAGAGCTCGATGGCGCGCTCGGCGTCGATCAGGGTCATCACGCCCTTGCCGACGCCGTTCTCCGCCAGGAACTCGTCGGTGACGCGGCCCAGCACGTCCACCATGGCGTTGCCGATGCCGACGACGTCGAAGCGTTTCTCGCTCATGCGGTCTCCTCAGGAGGCGGGGCTTTCGCGCGGGTCGCGCGGGGTTTCTTGGGCGCTTTCGCGGCGACCGGGGCGGGGGCGGGGGCGCCCGGCAGGGTCGCGTCGGGGATCTTCTCGTCCCAGGCGCAGAGGTCGCGGATCAGGCATGTCGGGCAGGCCGGCTTGCGCGCCGTGCAGACATAGCGGCCGTGCAGGATCAGCCAGTGATGCGCATGGCGCTGGTATTCGGCGGGGACGTTGTCCTCGATGGCGCGTTCGACCGCCGTCACGTCCTTGCCGGGCGCGATGCCGGCGCGGTTGCCGACCCGGAAGATATGGGTGTCCACCGCCTGCGCCGGCTGGCCGAACCACATGTTCAGCACCACGTTGGCGGTCTTGCGGCCCACCCCCGGCAGGGATTCCAGCGCGGCGCGCGACGAGGGGACCTCGCCGTCGAATTCCTCGATCAGGCGCTGGCTCAGCTTCAGCACGTTCTTCGCCTTGTTGCGGAACAGGCCGATGGTCTTGATGTGCTCGATCAGGCCGTCCTCGCCCAGGCTGAGCATCTTCTGCGGCGTGTCGGCGATCCGGAACAGCGCGCGGGTGGCCTTGTTGACCCCCTTGTCCGTCGCCTGCGCGGACAGCGCCACGGCGACCAGCAGGGTGAAGGCGTTCACATGCTCGAGCTCGCCCTTCGGCTCCGCGCACTCCTCGTGGAAGCGGCGGAAGATCTCCTTCATGGAGCGATAGGGGAGCTGGGCTGCGGTCATGGCCGGCACCTTGCCCCGCAGGGCGGCAGGGAGCAAGCGCAGGCCCCGCGGCGCTCCGCCGCCTGCCGGGGGGAGATTTCACGTTTCGTTCCATCGCAGGCGTTGTGGACGCCGGAATGCGAACATATGATGAACACCATGGCACGACTCTCCCTCGATCAGAAGCTGGCGATCCTGTCGGACGCGGCGAAATACGACGCCTCCTGCGCTTCCAGCGGGGGGCAGCGGCGGGATTCGCGCGACGGGAAGGGGATCGGGTCCACCACCGGCTCGGGCATCTGCCACGCCTATGCGCCGGACGGGCGGTGCATCAGCCTGCTCAAGATCCTGATGACCAACTTCTGCATCTACGACTGCGCCTATTGCGTGAACCGGGTCAGCTCCAACGTCGAGCGCGCCCGCTTCACGCCCGAGGAGGTCGTCTCGCTGACGCTGGAGTTCTACCGCCGCAACTATATCGAGGGGCTGTTCCTCTCCTCGGGCATCATCCGCAGCCCCGACGAGACCATGGCCGACATGGTCCGCATCGCCCGCAGCCTGCGCCGCGAGCATGGCTTCCGCGGCTACGTCCACCTCAAGACCATCCCCGACGCGGACCCGCTGCTGGTGGAGGAGGCCGGCCTCTACGCCGACCGCCTGTCGATCAACGTGGAGCTGCCGACCGACCCCTCGGTCGCCGCCTATGCGCCGGAAAAATCCCCGCAGCGGATCCGCCGGGCCATGGCCCATGTCCGCGCCACGAAAGAGGCGAAGTCGGAGAAGACCCACACCGGCCGCCGCGGGCCGAAGTTCGCCCCCGCCGGCCAGTCCACGCAGATGATCGTGGGGGCGGACGGGGCGACGGACGCGACGATCCTGACGACCTCGACCCGCCTCTATGCGGGCTACGGGCTGAAGCGGGTCTATTACTCGGCTTTCTCCCCGATCCCGGATTCGTCCGCCGCCCTGCCCCTCGTCAAACCGCCGCTGATGCGGGAGCACCGCCTCTACCAGGCCGACTGGCTGCTGCGCTTCTACGGCTTCGACGTGGGCGAGATCGCCTCGGCCGCGCCCGGCGGCAACCTCGACCTGGCGGTGGACCCGAAGCTCGCCTGGGCGCTGGCCAATCGCCACCTGTTCCCGGTCGACGTGAACCGGGCGGATCGCGAGACGCTGCTGCGCATTCCCGGCCTGGGGACCAGGACGGTGGGCCGGGTGCTCGCCACCCGCCGCCACCGCACCCTGCGGTGGGAGGACCTGCAGCGCATGGGCGCCAACCTCAAGCACGCGCGCCCCTTCATCACGCTGCTCGACTGGCGCCCCCGGGGCCTGACCGACGAGGAGAACCTTCGCGCCCGCTTCGCCCCGCCGCCGGAACAGCTCTCGCTGCTCTGATGCGTTCGGTCGCCCTGCCCCGCATCGGAACCGCGGCCGTCTGGCGGGCCGAGGCGCGGGCCCAGCTCGCCGCCCGCGTGCGCCCCGAAGCGGTCTCCTGGAGCCTCGGGGAGGCCGCGCCCGACCTCTTCGCCGCCCCCGCCGCCCCCCTGCCGGAGGCCTCCGCGGCGCTCACCGTGCCGCGGGCCTTCGTCCAGCTCGCCGACTGGGCGGTCTGGCACAGCGACCCCGAGCGGTTCGCCCGCCTCTACGCCCTGCTGTGGCGACTGGGGTCCGAGCGCGGCCTGATGTCCGACCGCGGCGACGCCGCGCTGGCCCGGCTGGAGCGCATGGCCAAGGAGGTCCGCCGCGACCGCCACAAGATGACCGCCTTCGTCCGCTTCCGCGAGATCGACGCCGAAGGCCCTCGTCGCCGCTTCGCCGCCTGGTTCGAGCCCTCGCACTTCATCCTGGAGCCGACGGCACCCTTCTTCGCCAAGCGCTTCGGCGACATGGACTGGTCGATCTTCACCCCCACGCTGGCCGCCCATTTCGAGGCCGGAACCCTGCGCTTCGCCGACCCGCCCCCGCGCCCCGAGATCGCCGCCGACGCGACCGAGGACCTGTGGCGAACCTATTTCCGCTCGATCTTCAATCCCGCCCGCCTGAAGCCGAAGGCGATGCAGGCGGAGATGCCCAAGAAATACTGGCGCAACCTGCCCGAGGCCGCCCTGATCCCCGGGATGATCGCCGCCGCCCAGGCCCGCGCCCGCGAGATGGCCGAGGCCGCCCCCACGATCGCCCCCGCCCGCGCCGCCCACATCCGCGAGCGCCTGGCCTCGCCCGAAGCCCCCCCGCCGCCCGAGCGCCCCACCACCCTCCCGGCGTTGGCCAAAGCCCTCGACGCCTGCCGCCGCTGCCCCCTGTGGGCGGACGCGACCCAGCCCGTCCCCGGCGAGGGTCCGCCCGACGCCCCCCTGATGCTGGTCGGCGAGGCCCCCGGCGACCGCGAGGACCTGACCGGCCGCCCCTTCGTCGGCCCCGCCGGCCAGCTCTTCGACCGGGCGGCGGAGGCGGCGGGCCTGGACCGGACGCAGGCCTGGATCACCAACGCGGTCAAGCACTTCAAGTTCCAGCCCCGCGGCAAGCGCCGCCTGCACCGGAGCCCGGATTCGGGCGAAATCCAGCACTGTCGGTGGTGGCTGGAACTGGAGCGGGAGATCGTCTCGCCCCGCCTGCTCGTGGCGATGGGCGCCACCGCGCTCGAAAGCCTCACCGGCGACCGCCGGGGGCTGCTGAAGCGTCGCGGGCGGTTCGAGGCGACCTCCGACGGCGCCCCCCTGCTGGTCACGGTCCACCCCAGCTGGATCCTGCGCCTGCCCGACCCCGCGCAGCGCGAGGAGGAGACCGCCCGCTTCGCCGACGACCTGCGCCTCGCCGTGGCGCGGCTCGCCGCCTGAGGCCGCCGGCGCAGGATTCGGGTGGGTCGCAGGCGCCGGCGCGCGTAGGTTGGGCGGCAGTTCAGGAGACACGCCATGACCGCCGCGACCGAGACCGCCCTCCCCTCCGCCTCCGACCGGTTCGAGCGTCCCGACGCCGGCGACCGCTTCACCTACGAGCTGATGGCCGCGGCCATCGAGCTGATCGAGGACCAGGCGGCCGACCACCCCTCGCTGGAGTCGCTGGCGGCGCGGATGGGGATCTCTCCGGCGCATTTCCAGAAGCTGTTCACGCGCTGGGTGGGGGTCAGCCCCAAGCGCTACCTGCAATGGCTGACGCTGGACCACGCCCGCGCCCTGCTGCGCGAGCGGCACACGGTGCTGGACGCGACCTATGCGACGGGCCTCTCCAGCCCCGGCCGCCTGCACGACCTGTTCGTGCGGTGGGAGGCGATGACGCCCGGCGAATACGCCCGCGGGGCCGAGGGGCTGACCCTGCGCTGGGGCTGGTTCGACAGCCCCTTCGGCGAGGCGCTGGCGGTGGGCGGCGAGCGCGGCCTGACCGGCCTCGCCTT
>CAXGVP010000068.1:0-10864 GCA_964013055.1 uncultured Albimonas sp. | reverse complement strand
GATCAGTTGCAATGCCTTCCCGTCGATCGCCATGACGAGATCGGCCAGATCGCCTCCGCCGTCGCCCGCCTGCGCCGCAGCCTGCGCGCGCTCGACGACGCGCGCCGCCAGCGCGAGCTGCAGCGCCGCCGGCAGGAGCGGTTCGTCCGCCGCCAGATGGAGGCCCTGGCCGAGACCCTGGAGCCCGGCGCCCGCGAGGAGGTCCTTGCCGACCTCCGCCGCATCGTCGCCGCCACCCGCGGCGCCGCCGAAGGCTCCGGCGCCCGCGGCGGCGAGGGGGCCGCAACTCGTGACGCCGCCACCCTAGGCGCCGTTGACGGAACCGCGACCAGCGGAGCCGCCGAGGGGACCGCCGTCAGGGACGCCGCGAACCGCGCCGCGACCGTGCGCGACCCCGCCCGGGGCGATCCCGAGGAGACCGCCGCCGGCGGCGCAGTCGAGCGCGCCGCCGAGCGGGGAGCGGAGGGGGGCGCCCGCGTCGGCGGCGAGGGGGCTGCGGCGCCTGTCCCGGCCGGGGCGCGAGGCGGCGCCTTCGCGGCCACGGCGCCCGACGACCCGGTCGCCCGGCTGATCCGCGAGGACGACCAGCTGGGCCCCATCGCCGCGGTCCTCCAGCAGATGTCGGGCCGGGTGGTGGACCAGCACCGCCGCCTGTCGGAACTGGTCGCCCGCCTGCGCGAGGCGCTGGTGCGCGAGACGCGGCTCGCCTCGCTGCAGCAGGAGCTGGCCATCGCACGGGAGCTGCAGCACTCGGTGCTGCCCGCCGACATGGCGGACCGGCCGGGCTATGCGGTGAAGGGGGTGATGGAGTCGGCGCAGGAGGTCGGCGGCGACTTCTACGACTTCTTCGAGCGGCCCGACGGGCGGCTGGTGTTCGTGATCGCCGACGTCTCGGGCAAGGGGGTGCCGGCGGCGTTCTTCATGGCGATCTCGCGCACGCTGCTGAAGGCGATCGCGCTGTTCGAGCCGGACCCCGCCCAGTGCATCCGCCAGCTCAACGACCTGCTGGCGGTGGACAACGACCGGATGATGTTCGTGACGCTGCTGTTCGGCATTCTCGATCCCGCCACCGGCCGGGCGGAGATCGTCAACGCCGGGCACCTGCCGCCCCTGCGCCTCGGCCGCTCGGGCGCGGCGCTGGTTCCCTCGACCGGGGACATGGCGGTGGCGGTGGCCGAGGGGATCGAGTTCACCACGCTGGCGATAGACCTGGAGCCGGGGGAGAGCCTGGTCCTCTACACCGACGGCGTCACCGAGGCCTTCGATGCCGCCGGCGAGCAGTTCGGCGAGGCGCGCATGGTGGCGCGCCTGGCGCCGCTGGGCGGAGCGGGCCCCGAGGTGGTGGCCGGGGCGATGCTGGAGACGGTGAAGGCCTTCGAGCAGGGGGTGGAGCAGTCGGACGACATCACCCTGCTGATCGTCCGGCGCGCCGGATAGGCGAGGACCGGTCTACAGGCGCCCTGCGGGCGGGCTTGGCTGGGTCGGCGTGGGTGGGGAGGGTGCGAGGGAGCTTTGTCAGGCGGAGCCTCCGGCGGGCTCCGGACTCACCCAAGAACAGGCGCTCCCACGGGGCATGCCGGCGTGGCGCCAGGGGCGCCCCGGGGCGGGCGGGGCGCCGGAACGAGGGGGTGGCGGCGTCAGGCGCGGTCGGGGTCGAAGGGCTTGTCGCGCTCGCGCACCAGGCCGGCGACGGAGGCGCCGTCGCGGCGGAAACGGGAGAGGTAGGCGCTGCTGGAGCCGGAGGTGAAGGCGAGCGCCTGGAGTTCCGTGCCGGCGCGAAGGCCGGCGCGCAGGCCCATCGCCTCCATCTGCCGGTGCACGGCGCGCTTGTTGAACTGCTGGACGTCGGGGGGGACGAGGGCCACGCGCTCGGCGAAGGCGAGGGTGGCGTCCTCGAGGGCGTCCAGGGGGAAGGCGCGGGTGGCGTAGCCGTCGGAGACCGCCTCGAGCCCGGTGATCGAGTCGCCGGTCAGGTACATCTCCATCGCCCGCCGCATGCCGTGCAGCCAGGGGTGGAACTGCATGTCGGGGGGCGACATCAGGCGGGTGGGCGGGTAGCCGATCTGCGCGTCCTCGGCGACGTAGACCACGTCGCAGGCGGCCGCGAGCTCGGAGCCGCCGGCGAGGCAGTGGCCGTGGACCTGGGCGATCACGGGCTTGGCGAGATCCCAGATGCGGAACCAGCCCTCGACCACGTGGCGCGCCCAGTCGTTGCCGCCGCGGGCGGTGTGGTAGGGGCGCCCTTCCTCGTTGTTCGCCGACAGGTCGTAGCCGGCCGAGAAGCTGGGACCGGCGCCGCGGATCACCGTGACGTGGATCTCGGGGTCGAGGTCGGTTTTCTCGAGTTCCTCGAAGATGCGGGCGCGCAGTTCGTTGGACAGCGCGTTGCGCTTCTCGGGGCGGTTGAGGGTCAGGCGGCGGACCTTGGGGCGGGGCGTGTCGACCAGCAGGATCTCGGGGCCGGTGAGGGGCATGGCGGGGCCTTTCGCTGGGGGCGCTTTCCGGGCCAGGTCCGGAGGGGCGGCGGGCGTCGGGGAGAGGCCCCGGGTCAGGCCCGGGGCGCCCGTGAGGCGGGCGACGTGCGCCGGATCGAGGCCGGGCGCCGCGGGGCGATCGGCGGAGGGCCCCGGGACGACGTCGGGGCCCGGGGCGGGCCCGCAGGAGGCTATTTCGCCTTGGCCTCGCGGCGGATGATCTCGGCGCCCCTGGGGTCGACCAGCATGCCGTGGACGATCTCGTTATGGGCGTGGCCCATCTGGTGGAGGCTCATCGCCGCCGCCTGCACGGTCTGGAAGCCCTGCGCGTCCTGGGCCTGGTTCATCGCCTGCTTGGCGAGCCGCAGGCCGAAGGCGGGGCGCTGGGCGATGCGCTCGGCCAGCGCCAGGGTTTCCGCGGCGAGGTCGGCGCGGGGGACGACGCGATTTACGAACCCCATGCGCTCGGCCTCGGCGGCGGAGAACGGGGCGCCGGTGAACAGCAGTTCCTTGGCCTTGCGAATTCCGAAATCCCAGGGGTGGGAGAACCACTCCACGCCGTTGACGCCGAAGGCGACGGTGGGGTCCGAGAACTGCGCGTCCTCGGAGGCGACGACCAGGTCGCAGACCGCGACCAGCATCAGGCCGCCGGCGATGGCCTTGCCCTGCACCTGGGCGATGGTGGGTTTCGGCAGATCCCGCCAGCGGCGGCAGAAGCCGAGGTAGATCTCTTCCTCGCGGGCCTGGCGGCCGGCGACGCCGGGTTCCTCCGCCGCCGCGCCGCCCCAGGAGGTGACGGGGGTGAAGCGGGTCATGTCGCGGGCGCCGCTGAGGTCGTGGCCCGAGGAGAAATGAGGGTCGTCGCCGGCGAGGATGATGACCTTCACGGCCGGATCGTGCGCGGCCCGGTCGAAGGCGGCGTCCAGCTCGTAGAGCAGGTCCTCGTTCTGGGCGTTGCGCATCTCGGGGCGGGCGAGGGTGATCCGGGCGACGCCTGTCGCGGGGGTCTCGTAGCGGATCGTCTCGTAGGTGGGGGCGGTCATGGGCGGCTCCTCCGTGCGCGCGTCGGCGCGGGCCGGCTGGCGGCCCGCGCGATTGGCTCTGGGAAGGGGCGTCAGCCCGCGGCCATGCCGGTGGTGGAGGCGGCCGAGGCGGGGGCCTGGGCGCCGGCCGCGATCAGGCGGCGCAGGTGCCACTCGGCGTCGCCGAACTGGGCCTCGGTCACCGAGAGGCGCTTGTAGAAATGGCTCGCCGCCAGTTCGTCGGTCATGCCCATGCCGCCGTGGAGCTGCACCGCCTGCCCGCCGATGAAGCGCGAGGCGCGGGCGCATTGCACCTTGGCGCGCGCCACCGCGAGGGCGGCGTCGGGCCGGCCCTCGTCCACCGCGGTGAGGGCGGCATGGACGGCGGCGCGGGTCTCCTCGCACAGGATGTTCATGTCGACGAGCCGGTGCTGGATCACCTGGAACTCCGACAGCGCGCGGCCGAACTGCTTGCGCTGCTTGAGGTAGTCCAGCGTGGTCGCCGTCGCGGCATGCATGGCGCCCACCGCCTCGGCGCAGGCCGCCAGCGTGCCGCGGTCGAGCAGCGCGTCGATGGCGGCGAGCCGGTCCTCCTCAGCCCCCAGGAGGGCGTCGGAAGGCAGGGTCACGCCCTCGAAGGTCGCCGCGGCGCCCTTGCGGCCGTCCATGGCGGGGGAGGTGTTGAGCGAGACGCCCTCCGCCTTGCCAGGAACCAGGAACAGGCCGACGGGGCCGGAGGCGTCGCCGATGCGGGCGGAGACCACCAGCGTGTCGGCGGCATGCGCCCCGATGGCGAAGGTTTTCGAGCCGTCCAGCTTGAAGCCGTCTGCGGTGCGCGCGGCGACCGCCTCGACGTGGTCGCGGGCGAAGCCGGACGTCGGCTCGGCGTGGAGGAGGGCCATCAGGCAGGCGCCCTCGGCGACCCTTCCAAGAATCTCCTGCTGGGCGGGCGTGCCATGGGCGGCCACGGCGCCGGCGCCGAGCACCAGGGTGGGGAGCAGGGGCTCCACCGCCAGATGCTTGCCGGCGGTGGCGAGCAGGATGGAGAGCTCGGTCAGGCCGCCGTCGGAGCCGCCGGCCGCCTCGGGCAGTGCGAGGCCGAGCCAGCCCATCTCGGCGTAGGTCTTCCATTCCTCGCGGCCGAAGCCGTCCTCGGTGTCGCGCGAGAGCGTCTTGGAGCGCTCGGGGCCGTAGCGGTCGGCGAACCAGGCCTCGGCGGACTCGGACAGGAGCTGACGCTCCTCGGTGGAGAATGCGGTCATGGTCCCCTCCCTCAGAGCCCCAGGGCGCCCTTGGCGATGATGTTGCGCTGGATCTCCGACGAGCCGCCGTAGATCGTGGCGGCGCGGCGGTGGAGATGCTCGGCCAGGATGCCGGCCATCTCGGCGGGGCCCATCAGCTCTCCGTTCCAGCCGGCCATCAGGGCGTCGGCCTGGTAGGCGAGGCCATGGCGGGCCAGCGCGTCGGTCATGCACTGCAGGATCGCCTGCTGAAGCTCCGAGCCGCGGATCTTGAGCGCGGCGGCGCCGATCAGGCTGGGCTGGTCGGCGGCGGACTGGTGGGCGGCGTGCTGGTCGGCGACCAGCGCCTCGAGGGTGGCGAACTGCACCTCCAGCTCGGCCACACGGCGCTGGAACTCGGGGGAGTCGGAAAGGGGCTTGCCGCCCTCCATGGTCTTGGCGAGCACGCCCTTGAGCTGGTCGAGGTAGCGCACCATGGAGCCGAGCTCGGCCACGCCCACCCGCTCGTTCGCCAGCAGGAACTTGGCGTAGTCCCAGCCTTTGTTTTCTTCCCCGATGAGGTTTTCCGCAGGGACGCGGACGTCATCGAAAAAGACCTCGTTGACGTGGTGGCCCATGTCGAGGGTGATGATCGGGCGCACGGTGATGCCCGGGGTCTTCATGTCGATCAGCAGGAAGGAGATGCCCTTCTGCGGCTTCGCATCCGGGTCGGTGCGCACCAGGCAGAAGCACCAGTCGGCCCAGTGGGCGAGCGTCGTCCAGATCTTCTGGCCGGTGACGCGGTAGTGCGCGCCGTCGTCGTCCACGCCCTTCACGGCGCGGGTGCGCAGGCTGGCGAGGTCCGAGCCCGAGCCCGGCTCGGAATAGCCCTGGCACCACCAGGTGGTGTTCTTGAGGATGCCCGGCAGGTGCCGCTGCTTCTGCTCGGGCGTGCCGAAGGTGTAGATCACCGGGCCGACCATGGTCACGCCGAAGGGGATCAGCCAGGGCGCGCCGGCGCGGCCGGTCTCCTCGCGGAAGATGGCGGCTTCCTCGGCGGACCAGCCCTGGCCGCCGGCCTCCTTCGGCCAGTTGCCGCCGAGCCAGCCTTTCTGGCCCAGGGCCTGGAGCCAGCCGTTGTATTCCTCCTTGGTGAGGTGCTGGCCGAGGTCAAGCTTGCGGCGGAGTTCGGGGCCGATCTGGGCGGCGCAGAAATCGCGAACCTCCTGCCGGAAGGACTCCAGCGAGGGGTCGCGGGCGAGGGCGTTGATGAACATGAGCCTCCTCCCATGGGGCTGTCCCGCCTGGGCCCGGCTTCTGCGTCCGGAGGGGCGGGGGCGACGCGCGGGGGATTCGCCCGCGGCGCCGATGCTGACTAGCCAACCGGTTAAATGGGGATGCGGCCGCAGGCAAGGTTTCCCTCGCCCGGCGCCACAGGCGAGCGCCGGAGGCGCCGCGTCGGGCGTGGCGCCGGCGGCGAGGTCCTGCGCGCGGCGCGGGGCGGGCGTCGGCGCGTGGGGCGCGGGCGGCTGGCGTCGGGCCGCGCGGGCAGGGGAGGTTCGTGCGATGGGCGGGGGAGCGCCGCGTCGGGCGTTGCGCCGGGGGGCGAGGTCTCGCGCGCGGCGCGGGGCCGGGGGCGGCGCTTGGGGCGAGGGTGGCCAGGGCGGTGTGGATCCCGACGGTCCGGTCTCGGGGCGGGCGGGGGAAGCGCCGCGTCGGGCGGCGTGCGGGCGGCGAGGGACGGCTCGCGGCGCGATGGCGGGCGGGAGCGCTTGCGGCATGGGCCGAGGCGCACGGGGTGAGCCGCAGGGGGCGAGGCGCATGGGGCGAGGCGCAGGGGGCGCCGCCGCGCCGGCGCCTGCCTCGCGGCAGGCGTCCCGCCGGGGGCGCCCGCCGGAGGCGGCCGGCGCAGGGGTTCGAGGCGCTCTCCGCGTGGGCCAGGGGGCGGCCGTGCCACAGGCGCCTGCGGTCGCCTTGCGCCGCGGGCGAGGCCTCGCCACGGGCGCGTCGCCCGACGCGGCGCCTCCGCGGTCAGATGCCGAGGCGGTCCATCAGCTTGTATTTCTGCACCGTCGCCCAGATGCCGAGGCCGCGCAGGGCGTGGAAGGGGATCGGGCGCAGGGGGGTGACGGGGGCGTCGAGCGCCTCGGCCGGGCGGCCGGCGGCCCAGTCGGCCAGCACCCGGCCCATGGCCACCGTGATCGCCACGCCGCGGCCGTTGAAGCCGCCGGAGCTCAGCACGTTGGGCGCCAGCAGGTGCAGATGCGGGAAATGGTCGACCGTCATCGCCACCGAGCCGCCCCAGGCGTGGGTCCATTCGAACTCGGCAAGGTCCGGGATCATCCGGCGGGCGATGTCGCGCAGGTCCTGCTGGTCGCCGGGCACGCGGGCGTCGTTGAAGCCGCTGCGGCCCCCGATCACGAAGCGGCCCTCGGGGGACATCCGGAAATAGGTGGTCAGGCGCTGGGTGTCGGAGCCGTGGTGGCCGCCCGGCATCAGCGTACGGCGCAGGTTCTCGGGCAGGATCTCGGTCGCGACCTGCACCGAGCGGACGGGGACCACCGAGCGGCGAAGGCGGTCGTGCACGCCGTCGCCATAGCCGTTGAGGCAGACCAGCGCCCTCTTCGCCGTCACCGAGCCGGCGGCGGTGCGGACCGTGACCCGCTCTCCCGGTTCGATCGCCTCGGCGCGGCTGCGGGCGTGGATGCGCACGCCGCGGGCCTCGGCGGCCTCGGCGAGGCCGAGGGCGAGCTTCAGGGGCTGCACCGTGCCGCCGGTCTCGTGCACCGCGCCGCCGACGTAGTGGTCGAAGCCGAGCAGGGCCGCGATCTCGTCGCGGTCGAGGGCGCGGACCGGGCGGCCCAGGGCCTGCCACTGGCGGGCGCGCTCGCGCAGGGGCGGCAGGCCGGAGGCGTTGACCGCGGTCTGGATGAAGCCGCCGCGCTGGGGGTCGCAGTCGATGCCGAGGCGAGCCACCAGGTCGAAGAGGTAGTCGGCGTCGTCCATCGCCAGGCGGATGAAGCGGCCGCCCAGGTCCTCGCCGAAGCGGGCGATCACCGTCTCGGGGTCCTCCTTCAGGCCGGGGTTCACCTGGCCGCCGTTGCGGCCCGAGGCGCCCCAGCCGGGGGTCATGGCTTCCAGGACCACCACCGAAAGACCCTGTTCGGCGGCGTGGAGCGCGGCGGAAAGGCCGGAGAAGCCTCCGCCGATCACCACCAGGTCCGCCTCGGCCTCGCCGTCCAGCGGGGGGCGGTCCGGCGGCGGGGGCGCCGTGGCGGTCCACAGCGAGTTGGCGATGACGGGGCTTTCGTCGTGGATCATCCGAGATGCTTTCCGGGGGCGGCCTTCAGGCGAAGCGGGCGGGGGAGAGGGCGGCGACGACTTCGGGGGCCAGACCCGGCGCGGCGCCGGTCGCAAGCGCGCCTGCCAGCGCCGAGAGCGCCGGCGAGGTCTGGATGCCGTGGCCGCCCTGGCCGGCGAGCCAGAAGAAGCCGGGGGTTTCGGGCGCGAAGCCGACGACGGGGACCTCGTCGGGGGCGAAGCTGCGCAGGCCGGCCCAGGCGCGCTCGACCCGCGTCACCTCGTAGTCCATGGCCTGCGAGAAGCGGTCCAGCCCCTCGGCCAGCACCATGTCGTCGGGCCAGGCGTCCATCGGGGCGACGGGGTCCTCGTCGGCCGGCGAGACCATCAGGGCGCCGGACTGGGGCTTGGCGTACCAGTCGAAGGCGACGGGGTCGATCAGGGGCCAGTGGGAAGAGTCCATGCCGGCGGGCAGGGGGAGGATGGCGGCGGAGCGGCGCTTGGGAACGATGCCCAGGGGCCTCGCGCCGGCCATCGCGGCGACCGGGTCGGCCCAGGCGCCGGCGGCGTTGACCAGGACGGGGGCCTCGAAGGCGCCGGCGGGGGTCTCGACGCGCCAGGCGTCGCCGCGGCGCTCGATCTTCGTCGCGCGGGCGTTGACGACGATGCGGCCGCCGTCGCGGCGGAGCATCCTGGCGAACCCCTGGAACAGGCGGTCGACGTCGATGTCGGCGGCCTGGGGCTCGTAGCTGGCGGCGACGACGCGGCCCTTCTTCAGGAGGGGGAAAAGGGCCTCGGCCTCGGCGCCCGTCAGCCGCTCCATGCCCTTGCCCTCGGCGAGGGAGGCGTCGAGGGCCACGAGCTCCGCCTCGGTCGCGATGGTCAGGACGCCTCGGGGGGAGAGGAGGGCGCCCTCGATGGCGCCGTTCGAGAACGCTTCGGGGTCCATGAAGGCGGGGTGGGCGGCGTCGGAGACCGCGCGCAGCACCGGGCCGCCGTAGTTGCGGATGTAGATCGCGGCCGAGCGGCCGGTGGTGTGGTAGGCGGGGGTCGGTTCGGCTTCCAGCACGGCGACCGAGGCGCCGCGGGCGGCGGCCATGGCGCCGGCCCCGACGCCGGCGATGCCGGCGCCGATCACCAGGATGTCGGAGGTCTCGGTCATGAGGTCCTTTCGCGGGGTCCTGTCAGGCCGCCAGGCCCGCCTCGTCGGCGAAGCGGGTCAGGGCCGTGGTCAGTTTCTCGATGATCTCGTCGACATGGGCCTCGGTCGAGATCATCGGCGGGCAGACCAGGATGTGGTCGCCCTCGGTCCCGCGCGAGCGGCGGGAGTAGACGATCAGCCCCTCGGCATAGGCGAGGTCCACCAGCCGCTCGTAGGCGTTCAGGTCTTTCGGAAGGGGCGCGCGGGTTTCGCGGTCCGCGACCATCTCGAAGGCCAGCAGCAGGCCCAGCCCGCGGACGTCGCCGATGAAGGGGAAGCGCTGGGCCAGCGCCTGCAGGCGGGTCTTGAGGAGGCCGCCGATGAGGGAGGCGTTGGCGAGCAGGCCGTCCTCCTCGATGACGTTCAATACCGCCACGCCCGCGGCGCAGGCGAGGGGATTGCCGGCATAGGTGTGGCCATGAGGAAAGCCGCCCGAGGCCAGCACCGGCTGCACGATGCGGTCGTGCGCGGCGACGGCGCCGAGCGGGGCGTAGCCCGCGCCGTAGCCCTTGGAGACGGCGATCAGGTCGGGGGCGGCGCTCCAGTTGTCGCCGCCCCAGAACTTGCCGGTGCGCCCGCCGCCGGACATCACCTCGTCATGGATCAGCAGGACGCCGTGGCGGGTGCAGATCTCGCGCACCGCCTCCATGTAGCCCGCCGGCGGGACCAGGGCGCCGGTGGAGGCGCCGCCGACCGGCTCCTGGATGAAGGCGAGCACGGTCTCGGGGCCCTCCTCGAGGATCTTCGCCTCGAGCATCGCGGCGTAGTGGGCGCCGGTGGCAGGGTCGTCCTGGGGGAGCCCGTCGAGCCAGGCGCGCGGCGCGGGAACCTTGGGCATCGGGCGCATCATCGCCTCGAAGGGCTCGGTCAGGGGGCGATAGCCGGACAGCGCCAGCGCGCCGAGCGTCGAGCCGTGGTAGGAGGGCGCGCGCGAGATCACCTTCCAGCGCGAGCGCTGCTCGGTGGCCCAGGCCCATTGCCGGGCGAGCTTGATCGCGCCCTCGACCGCCTCGGAGCCGCCGGAGACGAAGAACACCTTCTCGAAGCCCGCAGGGGCGAGGGCGCAGGTCATCTCGGCGAGGCGCTCGGCGGCGTCGGTCTCGAAATGCATCCGGTAGCCGAAGGTCCCCTGCTCCATCTGCCGGCGCATCGCGTCGAGGACGCGGGGATCGGAATGGCCGATGTTGGAGACCATCGCCCCCGAGGAGCCGTCGAGATAGCGGTTTCCCTGCTGGTCCCAGACGTAGACCCCCTCCGCCTTCGCCATGCGGGGGCGGCGCACGCGGCTCTGGAAGAACAGGCGGGAGGGCGGGCGGGAGGGGGCGGCGTCGGTCATGGGCGGTCACCGGAAGGGCGCGAGAGGTGCGCCAGTCGTCCACGCCCGCAGGCCGCCCGTCAACGGCGACGCCTCCGCGCAGGGCGATGAGGGCGTAACGCTCGGAATACGGCGGAGGCGGCGAGGGAGCGGTCTACAGGCGCCCTGCGGGCGGGCCTGGCTGGGCCTGCGAGCGTGGGGAGGGTGGGAAGAGTTATCGAAGGGGGGAGCCTCCGGCGGGCTCCTGACTCACCCAAGAACAAGCCCCGCGCCTGTCCTCCGGAGCCGTCCATCGCGTCTGATGCCTGAGCGACTCGCCCCCTCCGGTCAAG
>CAXGVP010000067.1:0-10867 GCA_964013055.1 uncultured Albimonas sp. | reverse complement strand
CCTCCGGTCAAGGATCGCGAAGCGACCGCCGAAGGCGGCTTGTCCTTGACCGGAGGGGGCGAGTCGCTCAGGCATCACCAGCGACGGACGGATCCGGAGGACAGGCGCGGGGCTTGTTCTCGGGTGAGTCCCGAGCCCCTTGAAGCGGGCGCCAGCCCGCCCGCGCGGAACGCGCGCACGCCAAGCCCGCCCGCAGGGCGCCTCCTCCCCGCCGGCCGCAACAGGAGCCCGCGTTGACCCCCGAACTCGTCATCCTCAACGGCCGCCTCCTGACCATGGACCCCGCCCGCCCCCGGGCCTCGGCGCTGGCGATCTCCGCCGGCCTGATCACCGCGGTGGGCGAGACGGCCGAGATCCGCGACCTCGCCGGCCCCGCCACCCGCATCCTCGACGCGCAAGGGGCGACCGTCCTGCCCGGCTTCATCGACAGCCATGTGCACCTGTTCCAGGGCGCGGTGGAGCTCGACTACCTCGACCTCTACGGCGTCGAGGGGATCGAGACGCTGGCCGACCGCGTGCAGGCCTACGCCGCCGCCAACCCCTCCGACCGCGTGGTCTTTGCCATCCAGGCGGACTATTCGATCCTCGGCCCCGGCCGGCAGACCACGCGCCAGGACCTCGACCGGGTGCTCCCCGACCGCCCCTTCGCCATGTTCGCCCCCGATCACCACACCATCTGGGCCAACACCGCGGCCCTCGAACTGGCCGGCCTCCTGCACGGCGGCGCCACCGACATGGGCTCCGAGATCCGCCTCGCCCCCGACGGAACCGCCACCGGAGAGCTGCGCGAGCCCGGCGCCTACGCCCCGATCCTCGCCCACACCCGCTACGGCGGCCGCGACATGTTCGGCCTGGTCACCGGCGACGACCCCGTCCCCGCCCCCACGCCCGCCGAGCGCGCGCTGGACGCCACCGTCATGGCCCGCGGCCTGCGCCACGCCGCCTCCCACGGGATCACCAGCCTCCACAACATGGACGGCAATCTCTACACGGCCGAGATCCTGCACGCCTGCGAGGCCGCCGGAGACCTCCTCTGCCGCACCGAGGTCCCCTTCCACCTCAAAGGCCACGACCCCCTCGAGCGCCTGGAAGAAGCCGAGGAGATGCGCCGCCGCTACAACAGCGACTGGCTGTGGACCGGCCGGGTGAAGATGTTCATGGACGGCGTGGTGGAAAGCTCCACCGCCCTGATGCTCGAGCCCTACCCGGGCCTGACCACCACCGGCGACGCCGTCTTCACGCCCGAGCACTTCAACGCCGCCTGCATCGAGGCCGACCGCCGCGGCTTCCAGATCGCCGTCCACGCCATCGGCGACCTCGCGGTGCGCCGCACCCTCGACGGCTACCAGGCCGCCCGAGAGGCCAACGGCCCCCGCGATTCCCGCCACCGCGTCGAGCATATCGAGGTGCTCGACCCCGCCGACCTCCCCCGCTTCGCGGAACTCGGCGCCGTCGCCTCGATCCAGCCCGGCCACGCCCCCTTCGGCGGCGTCTTTCCCCCCGACGGCGCCGGCAAGATGCTGCACGCGCGCCAGATCCCGTGGGCCTTCGCCTGGCGAAAGATCCGGGACTCGGGCGCCCGGGTGATCTTCTCGACCGACTGGCCGGTGATGCCGGTGGACGTGACCACCAACCTCAAGGCCGCGGTGGCGCCGATCGACCTGGGGAGCCCCTGGGTCGACAACGCCCAGACCCTGATGGAGACGCTGGAGAGCTACACCGCCGGCAACGCCTGGATCGAGTTCAACGAGGACCGCAAGGGCCGCCTTGCGCCGGGCATGATGGCCGACGTGGCGGTGATGTCCCACGACCTCGAGGCCCTGCCCCCCGCCGAGATCGACCGCGCCCGCGCCGCCGTCACCCTCTGCGGCGGCCGCATCACCTGGGAGGCCTGAGCCCCGCGCGCAGCCCCGCCAGGCCCGCCCGCAGGGCGCCTGCGGGCCCGGGAACCGGAGCTCCCCGCCGGCCCTCTCGCGCGGGGGCGGGGGACGGCCGGCTCAGGCGAACAGGAAGTCGGAGGCGTCCAGGTCGCCCGCGTCCACGCCCTTGAGCTTCACGACGTCGCCCTTGCCCCCGTAGTCGACCAGCGCGTGCTTGCCCTTGTCGCGGATGTCGAGCGCCCTGAACCGCCCCGCGCCCGAGTCGAAGACGATCACGTCGCGCCCGTCCTGCCAGTCCGCCAGCAGGTCCCTGCCGTCGCCTGCCCCGAAGCGGAAGCGGTCGCCGCCGCCGGCGCCGAACAGCTTGTCGCGGCCCGCGCCGCCGACGATCTCGTCCGCGCCGCCGCCGCCCTTGAGCAGGTCGTTCCCCGCGCCGCCCTGCAGCAGGTCGCCGCCGCCGCCGCCGGCGAGCGCGTCCTTGCCCCCGCCCCCGTCGAGCTGGTCGGCCCCGGCGCCGCCGTTCAGCCGGTCCTTCCGGTCGCCGCCGAACACCAGGTCGTCGCCGCCGCCGCCCTCCACGATCCCCGGCCGGGCGCCTGCGAAGACCAGGTCCGCGGCCTCGCCGCCCTCGAAGCGGAACTTCGGGTCGTCCCGGCCGGGCGCCGCGTCCTCCGCCGGCCGGTCCGAGACCAGCAGCACCCACAGGCCCCCGACCTCCGCCACGCCGATCGCCCCGGCCCCGGCCAGCGCCGCCGCCGCCTCCGCATCCTCCAGGAACGCCCGCGCGATCGCCTTCGGCCCGCCCGCGGCCGGCAGCGCGAACAGCTGCGCCGCGCCCAGTCCCCCGAACGGACCCGCGGCGCCGGTCAGCGCCTCGGCGAAGCCCCGCCCGTCGGAGAGGACCTCCGCCCAGCCCGCGGCGCCGCCCTCCTGCGCCGCCTCGTGCCACTCCGCCCGCCGGTTCAGCACCCAGTCCCGCGCGATCCGGTTCGCCGCCGCGAACAGCCCCGCCGAGAGCGCCGCCTCGCCCGAGGCCGCCTCCGCCAGCGCCGCGGCGGCCTTGCCCTCCAGCTTGCCGCGGCCGTCGCCGGCGTAGTCGCCGAAGGCCGCCTCGCGGATCGCGGGGCTGATCCCGGTCCCCGGCTCGATCGCCTTGAGCTTCAGGGCCAGGTCCCGGGCCGGGATCGCCTCGGCGCCCTCGCGGTGGGCGAAGCCCTGCTTCACCCCGTGCACCAGGTGCCAGGCGAGCAGGCTCGGCCAGCCGCCCGCGTTCACCGCCGCCAGCGCCTCGGGGTGGCGGGCGCCGTACCACTCGGCGTCGAAGGCGAGCGCATCGAAGTCGAACCCGGGCTCCGGAACCGCCTCCGAGACCGCCTCCGCTGCCACGAAGGCCTTGGCGGAGGCGGCCTCGGCGTCGGGATACTTCGCGGCGATGGCGTCCTCGACCGACTTGCGCACCGCGCCCGAGGCGCGGGTGGTGTAGATCAGGCCGCTGACGAAGCCCCCGACCACCGCCCCGCCCGGCCCCAGCACCGCGCCCCCGGTCGCGCCCAGGCCCGTGGCGACCAGCCCGCCGATGAAGTCCCCGAACTCCACCGCCGCCGCCTTCGCCCCCAGCTTCGCGCCGCCCTGGTTGTAGGCCGAGCCGATGTTCTGCAGCCGCCCCGCCACGTCGAAGACCTTCGCGGCATTGCCGAACCGCGCAGCCCAGGTCCCCAGCAGGCCGATCACGTCCTCGTTCGCCTCGAAGGCGGCGAAGACCTTCTCGAAGAACTCCAGCCCGAAGCCATGCAGGTCCACCGCCCCGAACTGGAAGATCGCGAGGCCGGTGTCGTCCAGCAGATCCTCGACATCCGACAGGAGGGGCGGACGCTCGGGGTGGAAGGTGAACAGGACGTTGTACCACTGCGGCACGCCGTCGAGCTTCGGCGCCTGCAGCGTCGCCAGGTGGGCGAGGTAGTCGCGCCCCGCCCCCAGCTCCAGCGTCAGGTGGCGCACGTCGAGCGGCGTGCCCGACAGCGCCGGCCCCGGGGTGCGATGGATGGCGACGTCGAGCGTGCCGGCGAGCTTCGCGGTGGTGTGGAAGGTCACCACGTCGTGCTGGTTGGTCCGGTCCAGGTATCCCCAGATCCGCCAGGGCTCGTCGGTGATGAACGGCCCCTTGTGATGCGCGTCCCGCGCCAGCGAGCCCGCGGGCGCCCAGGGCGGATGCTCGGGCGAGCCCACCCACAGGTCCGCCGCCCGCCGGTCCCCGTCCACGAAGACGATCTGCGGATTGCGCATCCCGTGGTCGAACTCGTGGTCGCGGTCGCGCACGTCCTCGATGTTCGCGAAGCCGAGCGTCAGGTCCTCCTGTCCCGGGCGCTCCAGCACCAGCTGCTGGGCGGAGAGGCGCACCTTGACCACCGCATCCTCCGGCAGGCCCGAGAGGTCGAGCGTGTCGAACCCCTCGCCGCCGTCGATCTCGGGCAGCGGCTCGCCGTCGAGATGCAGGCGCAGGCCGTCGAACAGGTCGTCGCCCGCGCCCCCCTCCATCACGTCGCCGCCGGGCTGCTCCGCGCCCGCGCGCCCGCCGCCGGACCAGAACAGCACGTCCGCCCCCGCCCCGCCGTAGAGCCAGTCGCGCGAGCCGACCTCGCCGCGCAGGCGGTCGTCGCCCGCGCCGCCGTAGAGCGAGCCGCCGTCGTCCAGCGCGGTGAAGTTGAAGTCGGGATCGCCGGAGCTGAGGTAGTCGTCGCCCTCGCCCCCGAACAGCATGTCGAAGCCGTAGCCGCCGTAGAGGATGTCGTCGCCGTCGCCGCCGTGGACCTCGTCCTCGCCATTGCCGCCCTCGACCCGGTCGCGGCCCGCGTCGCCGTGCAGGCGGTCGTCGTCGTTCCCGCCCATCACGGTGTCGTCGCCGCCCGCGCCGTGGATCTCGTCGTCGCCGTCGCCGCCGTAGATCGAGTTGCGGCCCTCGCTCCCCTCGGCGTAGGCGACCAGCACGAAGTCGCCGTCCCCGTCCCCCAGCCCGCCGCCGTAGACGGTCGAGGCGTTGCGGATCACCTCGACGGCGAGGATGTCGACGATGCCGACGCCCTCGCCGTCCATCCGGGCCGAGCCGGGGGCGCGGAAGGTCACCACCCCGCCCTGGGCGTCGAACGTGTCCCGTCCCGCGCCGCCGTCGGCCACGGCGTACTGCCCCGCCAGCGCCAGGACCGAGAGCTGGTCGTCGCCCTCGCCGCCGAACAGCCGGTCGTTCCCCGTGCCCCCCCGCACCAGGTCGCGCCCCGGCCCGCCGTAGAGCGTGTCGTCGGAATAGTCGTAGTGGAAATAGGTCCCCGGCCCGCCCGAGACCCAGTCGTCGCCCTCGCCGCCGTAGACGACGTCGTCGGTGCGCTCGCCGCCGCCGACGATGTCGTTCCCGCCGTAGCCGTGCACCACATGGGGCTCGTCGACGTTGGACGGATCGCCGCCGAGGGTGTCGGCCCCCTCGGTTCCGGTCAGGACGATGACCATGGCGCCCCCCTCCGCATGGTTTCCGTAACGATACCCAATTTCGCCGGGGAAATCGAGATCGTGGACGACGGCCCCCTCCGGCCACGCCCGGGCGCCGGGGTGGAAACCGTTTCGCCCCGCCGATCAGGGCTTTGAAAGCCGTGCGCGCCCGGCCAGACTGCCGGGCGAGGGAGGATCGCGATGACCGAGACGCTCGACGTGCTGATCATCGGCGCCGGCCTGTCGGGCATCGGCGCCGCCTGCTGGCTGACGCGCGAGGCGCCCGGCCGCTCCTGGGCGGTGGTCGAGGCGCGCGCGGACCTGGGCGGCACCTGGGACCTGTTCCGCTATCCGGGCGTGCGCTCGGATTCGGACCTCTACACCTTCGGCTACGACTTCAAGCCCTGGACCTCGCGCAACGCCATCGCCGGGGGGCCCGAGATCCTCGCCTACCTGCGCGAGACCGCGGACGAGCATGGCGTGACCCCGAGGATCCGCTTCCGGCGGCGGGTGATCTCGGCCGAATGGTCCTCGGACGCCGCGCTGTGGACCGTGCGCCTGCGCCACGAGGACGACGGGAGCGAGAGCGCCCTGCAGGCCCGCTGGATCTTCGGCGCCACCGGCTATTACGACTACGCTGAGGGATACCGGCCCGACTTCCCGGGCGAGGAGGCCTTCTCCGGCCCGATCCTGCATCCCCAGTTCTGGCCAGAGGACTTCGACGCGGCCGGCAAGCGCATCGCCGTGATCGGCAGCGGCGCCACCGCCGTCACCCTGGTCCCGGCGCTGGCGCGCAGCGCGGCGCATGTGACCCAGGTGCAGCGCACGCCGACCTATGTGCTGCCGGTTCCGTCGCGCGACGCGCTGGCCGACCTCGCCTTCCGGCTGCTGCCCGCGCGCCGGGCCCATGCCTTCGCGCGGCGCAAGAACATCCTCCAGCAGCGCTGGGTCTGGCTGCTGTGCCAGAGATGGCCGCAGACCGCGCGGCGCCTGATCCGCTGGGCGAACCGCAAGGCGCTGCCGCAGGGCTTCGACGTCGACCGCCACTTCAACCCGCCCTACGGCCCCTGGGACCAGCGCCTATGCGCCGTGCCCGACGGCGACTTCTACGAGGCGATCAAGGCGGGCCGCGCCTCGATCGTCACCGGCGCGCTGGAGCGGATCACCCCCGCCGGCCTGCGGATGCAGGACGGGACCGAGGTCGAGGCCGACGTCATCGTCGCCGCCACCGGCCTGAAGCTGCAGCTGTTCGGCGGCGCCCGGCTGCGGGTGGACGGGGCCGAGGTCGTCCCCTCCGAGCGGCTGGTGTTCAAGGGCATGATGCTCTCGGGCGTGCCGAACTTCTGCTTCGCGGTGGGCTACACCAACGCCTCCTGGACCCTCAAGATCGGCCTGCTGTGCGAGCATTTCTGCCGCCTGCTCAACCACATGGAGACCGTGGGCGCCGCCGTCTGCACGCCCGTCCGCCCCGCCGGGGGGCTGCAGGAGCGCCCGCTGATGGACTTCCAGGCCGGCTATGTGCTGCGCGCGCTCGCGATGCTGCCCCGGCAGGGCGACCGGGACCCGTGGACGATGACCTTCAACTACCTCGCCGACGAGAAGGCCCTGCGCCGCGGCCCGGTCGACGACCCCGCCCTGCGCTTCGCCCCCGCCCCGTCGCGCCAGGCCGCGGCATGAGCCGCTTCGCCGGCCGGGTCGCCGCGATCACCGGCGCGGGCTCGGGCATCGGGCGGGCGCTGGCGCTGGACCTCGCGGGGCGGGGGGCGCGGCTCGCGATCTCCGACCTCTCCGAGACCGGCCTCGCCGAAACCGCCCGCCTGCTGCGCGAAGCCGGCGCGGAGGTCGAGGCGACGCCCCTCGACGTGACCTGCGCCCCCGCGCTCGAGGCCTGGGCCGAGGCGACCGAGGCCCGCTTCGGCGCCGTCCACCAGCTCTACAACAACGCCGGGATCTCGCTGGGCTCCGACCTGCTGATGGAGATGCGCCAGGGCGCGTTCGAGCGGATCGTGGAGGTGAACCTGTGGGGCGTGATCCACGCAACCCGCGCCTTCCTGCCCCGGCTGGTCGCCAGCGGCGACGGGGCGCTGGTCAACATCTCCTCGCTCAACGGGCTGATGGCGCAGGGGGGGCTGTCGGCCTACTGCGCCTCGAAGTTCGCGGTGCGCGGCTTCACCGAGGCGATCCGGATCGAGATGCTGATGGCCAGGGCCCCCGTGCAGGTGGTGGTGGTCCACCCCGGCGGGGTCGCCACCAACATCGCGCGCGCGAACCTCGACGCGTCGGGCGACCTCGCGCCGCAGGAGCGCGCCCGCGCCGAGGCCCGCGTGACGGTCTACGAGGAGAAGCTGCTGAAGATGCCCGCCGCCACCGCCGCGCGGACGATCCTCGACGGCGTCGCGCGGGGCCGGACCCGCATCGTGGTGACCCGCACGGCGGTCTGGCTCGACCGCTTCATCCGCCTGTTCCCGGCGCGCTACCCCGCCCGCGTCGCCGCCGCGCAGCTCAGGCTCTTCCCCGACTGAGCCCCCGCCCCGCGGCGTCGCGCCCCCGCCGACGGAATCGCGAAGTCCTGTCGTGCAACGAAGGCAGCGCCCCCCATCCTCCCGCGGAGCCAGGACATGACCCGAACCGCCCTCGCCTATTCCACCGCCCAGAAGCGCCTCCACTGGGCCGTGGTCGTGCTGATCGCCGTGCAATGGCTGATCTTCGATTCGATGGGGCGCCCGTTCCACGAGTCGATGGAGGCCGGCGCCCAGGTCTGGAGCACGGTCCCCGTCATCCACCTCGCCATCGGCGTCGCGGTGCTGGCGCTGGCGCTGGCCCGCCTGTGGCTGCGCCGGACCCACGGCGCGCCCGAGGCGCCCGCCGAGGAGCCCGAGATCCTGCGCAAGGCCTCCCACTGGGCGCATGCGGCGATCTATGCGCTGCTGGTGCTGATGCCGGTCTCGGGGCTGGTCGCCTGGTTCGGGCTGGTCGGCCCGGTGGCCGAGGTGCACGAGATCATGATGAACCTGCTGCTGGCGCTGGTCTTCGTGCATGTGGCCGCGGTGCTGGTCCACCAGTTCTGGTGGAAGACCGGGCTGCTCGCCCGCATGAAATGACTGTTTCCGCCCGGCCGCGTTGATGGCGCGCGCCGGGCGCCTACATCGGGCGGATCGCTCCGCCGCAGGCGACCGGCCTTCGCGCCCTCGGTCATCCCACGCGCGGCCCGCCCTTCCGGCCCGGATCCCGCATGACCGACCTGCCCCCCGTTCCCGTCGCCGCCCCCGTTCCCGGGGCGCCCGCCCCCGCATCCCCCTTCGCCGACGCGCCCGTCTTCGAAGGCGTCCGCCATGAGCCGAGGCGGCGCGAGCTGACCGTCGCCTCGGTCGAGCGCCTGACCCCGCACATGATCCGCGTGGCGGCGACGGGCGAGGCGCTGGCCGACTTCGCCTCCCTCGCGCCCGACGACCATGTGAAGGTCATCGTGCCCGGCCCCGGGGGCGCGCCGGTCATGCGCGACTACACGCCCCGGGCCTTCGACCGGCAGGCCCGGACCCTGACCCTCGACTTCGCGGTGCACGAGGCCGGCCCCGCCACCGCCTGGGCCCTCGCCGCGCGTCCGGGCGATCCGCTGACGCTGGGCGGTCCGCGCGGCTCTCGCGTGCTGCGCGGCGCGGTCGGGCGCTGGCTGCTGGTGGGGGACGAGACCGCCCTGCCCGCCATCGCCCGGCGCATCGAGGAGCTGCCCGCGGGGACCCCGGTCGAGACGCTCGTCGCCGTCCCCGGCCCCGCCGACGCGCAGGTCTTCGCCGGCGCCGCGCGCGTGACCTCGCGCTGGCTGCACCGGCCGGCCTCGCGGGCGGGCGACCCCGCGCCGTTCCTCGACGCGCTGGCCGACTTCGCCCCCACGCCGGGCGCCTTCGTCTGGATCGCGGCCGAGGCGCAGGTCGCCCGCGCCCTGCGCGCCCACCTCGCCGCCCGCGGCCAGCCCCTGCCCTGGATGAAGGCCGCCGGCTACTGGGCGGCGGGCCGGGCCGACGCGTCGGAGAAGGACATCGCCGACTGAGTGCCGTTTCGGCCGCGCGGCGCCTGGGGGGAGGCTGCGCCATTTTCCCTGGCTCGCGCAGGTGGGTCGGGTGGGAGAGGCCCCGGGTCGGGCCCGGGGCGCCCGCTGGGGGAGAGGGTGCGCCCTTTTCCCAGGTTCGCGCGGGTGGGCTCGGCGGGAGAGGCCCCGGGTCAAGCCCGGGGCGCCCTTTGGGGGAGAGGGTGCGCCATGTTCCCTGGTGCGCGCGGGTGGGCTCGGCGGGAGAGGCCCCGGGTCAAGCCCGGGGCGCCCTTGAGGAGAGGGGGCGCCATCTGCCTGGGCTCGCGCAGGGGGGCTCTGGGGGAGCGCTGGGGGGGCTTTGGGGGAAAGGCCCAGGGGGGGAAAGGCCCAGGGGCGAGCTCGGGGCGCGCCCGGGGAGGGATGTTGCGCCGTCGCCCGGGCTTCGCGGGGGCGGAGGGGCGCGAGGGGTCAGTCGCGGGGGCGGATCTCGCCGCGGGCCCAGGCGCGCAGGAGCAGGTCGACGGCGGCGGCGACGGTGCGCAGGATCTCCTCGTCCTCGACGGCCGCGTGCAGGCCGCAGAACAGCCGGCGCCGCCAGACCCCGGCCGAGACCAGCTCGATGAACTGCACCGCCGCCATCCGCGGGTCGGGGGTCGCAAGGCGGCCGGCCGCGACCTCCTGCTCGAACAGCGCCGCCAGCCGGTCGTGCATCCGGCTGGGGCCGACGCGGTAGAACCGCTCGCCCATCGCCGGCATCCGCGCCACCGCCCCGATGACGATGCGCTGGGCGCGGACCACGTCCTCCGAACACAGCGCCCGGCACAGCGCCTCGCCGAAGCGGGTCAGCGTCTCGGGCAGGGGCGCGTCCTCCTCCAGCACGGCGATCACGCCCGCGAACATCCGGTCGCGCTTCTCGGCGACCAGCGCCTCGAACAGCTCCGCCTTGTCGGCGAAGTAGACGTAGATCGTCCCCTTGGAGACCCCCGCCGCCCGGCGCACGTCCTCCATCGAGGCCGCGTCGAACCCTTTCTCGAGGAACGCCCGCGCCGCGCCCTCGAGGATCTGGGCGCGCTTGGCCGGGTCCGCGCCGGCGGCATGGCGGCGGGCGGGCGCCGCGCCGGAGGTCTCGGCGGGCGCGACCCTGGGGCAGGCGGCGTCGGGGATCTGCGCGGTCATCGGGGCTCCTGGCGCGGCGTCGGGGACCATACTTAATCGAACCGTGCGGTTCGATGAAGCCTTGATTCCGGGCCCGCCTGCCTCTATCTGCCGTCGAACCGCCCGGTTCGATCACGCTTGCGCGAGTCGCTCCGGCCCCGCCCGCCAGAGGACGCGAAGATGTCGAAGCATGACCCCCGGACCGACAACGCGGTCCCCGTCGCGCCCTCCCAGCGGCGCGAGACCGCCGGCGACACGCCCCCGACCCCGACCCCGACCCCGACCCCGCCCCCGACCCCGACCCCGACCGCGCCCGCGCCCGCGCCCG
>CAXGVP010000066.1:0-10867 GCA_964013055.1 uncultured Albimonas sp. | reverse complement strand
CGATGCGCCGCCGCCGCTCGACGCGCCGGGTCCGGGCGACGCGCCGGGTCCGGGCGACGCGCCCCCGCCGGGCAGCGCGCCGGGGGCGGGCGACGCGCGGGCGGCGCCTCGCGCGGGCGGCCTGGACGGCGCGATCCGGCCTGCTGCCCCCACGTCGTCGTCGGTCTCGTCGCTTCCGACGATCCGGATCGAGTCGGGCTTCCTTAATCGTTCAACTAACCGACGCCCTCAATGCGTCGAACGGGAGGAAACATTGACGTCGTTGCTCGACCTGCTCGACAGGACGGGTCTGTGGCTGTCGCGCATCGGCGCGGCGGGCACGATCCTCGCCCTCGTCGCGATGATGATCCACATCTGCGCCGACACGCTGGCGCGCTGGCTGTTCCACAGCCCCTTCACCGGCACCCTGGAGATCGTCGAGAACTATTACATGACCTCGGTCGTGTTCCTCGCGCTCGCGCTCGTGCAGCGGGCGCGCGAGCACATCAAGGTCGAGATCTTCGCCAAGTTCTTCCCCGCGGGGATGCTGCGCGCCACCGACCTGATCGCCTCCGGGCTGACGGCGGTGTTCTGCACCGCCTTCGCCGTCGCCGCCATCCAGGAGACGATCCGGCAGACCGAGAAGGGCTCGTTCCGCGACGTGATCTTCTTCGACATGCCGATCTGGCCCTCCTACTGGATCATGGCCTTCGGGGGCGTGCTGATCGCCTTCGCCACGATCACCAGCCTGCTGGCCGACCTGCTGCGCCCCGAGCGCGACGACCACCACGAGAACCCCGAGGCCTTCCTGTGAGCGACTCGATCCCGATCGTCCTGACGGCGCTGGGCGCGCTGCTGGTGCTGTTCGCCATCCGCGTGCCGATCGCGGTGGCGCTGGGCATCGTCTCCTTCATCGGCATCGCCTATGTGCGCGGCTTCGGCGCCGCCTGGGGCGCGCTGAAGACCGCGCCCTACGAGTTCGGCGCCCACTGGTCGCTGTCGGCGGTGCCGATGTTCCTGCTGATGGGCGCGGCCGCCTTTCGCGGCGGGCTGACCTCGTCCCTGTTCGAGGCGATGCGGGTCTGGTTCGGCCGGCTGCCCGGCGGGCTCGCCATCGCCACCAACATGGCCTCGGCCGTGTTCGCGGCGGCCTCGGGCTCCTCGGTCGCCTCCTCGGCGGCGATGGCGCGCATCGCGGTGCCGGAGATGCTGAAGTCGAACTACAGCCCCGCGCTGGCCACCGGCGTGGTTGCGGCCTCGGGCACGCTGGGGGCGCTGATCCCGCCCTCGATCATCTTCGTGATCTACGGCTGGTACACCCAGACCTCGATCGGCACGCTGCTGATCGCGGGCATCATCCCCGGCCTGCTGACCGCGGGCTGCTACGCCCTGCTGGTGCTGGTCATCGCGCTGTGGAAGCCCGAGATGGCGCCGCGCGACACGCGCATCTCCTCCTTCGGGGAGAAGATGCGGGTGCTGGGCACGATCTGGCCGGTGCCGGTGCTGATCGTGGCGGTGATCGGCTCGATCTACACGGGCGTGGCCACGGCGACCGAGGCGGCGGCGCTGGGCGCGGTCTCGGCGATCCTGCTGTGCGCGGTGCGCGGCACGCTGACCCGCCAGACGCTGCGCGAGATGATCGGCGACACGGTCGGCGCGCTGGGCTCGATCTTCTTCATCGCGCTGGGCGCGTCGCTGCTGACGCGCTTCCTCGCGCTGTCGGGCTTCCCGACCTACATGATGATGATGTCCCAGGGCGCGGACCTGTCGCCCCTGATGATCATCCTGTCGCTGGTGGTCGTCTACCTGATCCTGGGCGCCTTCCTCGACCCGATCGGCATCATGCTGGTGACGCTGCCGATCCTGCTGCCGCTGTTCCGGGCGGCCGACCTCGACATGATCTGGATGGGCGTGATCGTGGTGAAGATGATCGAGATCGGCATGCTGACGCCGCCCGTCGGACTGAACGTCTTCGTGGTCAAGGCCGCGCTGGGCGAACGGGTGGCGCTGGGCACGATCTTCAAGGGCGTGTCGTGGTTCCTGATGGCCGAGATCGTCATCATGACCCTGATCATCGCCTTCCCCGGCCTGACCCTGTGGCTTCCCGAGCTGATGTCCCGCTGAGGCGGGAGGTCCAACAACACCGAGGCGGCGTCGCAGCGCCGCCCGCCCCCGGACGCATCCGTCCCCGACCACCAGGAGGAAACCTCATGTCCAGAACCACCCTGGCCGCCGCCGGCCTCGCGCTCGCCGCGACCGCCTCGCCGGCGCTGGCCGCCGACATCGCCTACGCCACCCACATCCCCTCGACCAACGTCACGGTCGAGCCCGCGCTCAAGCCCTGGGCCGAGCGGCTGGCCGAGCATGGCGTGAACGTCAACTTCTTCTGGGGCGGCACCGTCGCCAAGCATGGCGCCATGCCCCCCGCGATCCGCGACGGCCTGGCCGACATGGGCTTCATGGCCGACCTCTACGGCGCGCAGGATCTGCCGAACTCGGTGCTGGTCACGAACCTGCCGCTGGTCAATCTCGACGCCCGCGTGATGACCGCGGTCGCGGCCGAGGCCCGGATGATCGGCTGCGAGGGCTGCGAGGCGGAGCTCGCCGAGTTCGACGCCTTCAACTACAACGTCTTCTCGCTGCCCTCCCAGTACCTGATGTGCCGCGATCCGGTGGCGAACCTCGCCCAGCTCGAGGGCAAGAAGGTCCGCGCGACCGGCGTGCTGGGCCGGATGCTGGCCAAGTGGGGCGCGGTGCCCGTCGCCATGCCCGTCACCGACGGCTACGAGGCGCTCGAGCGCGGCCAGGTCGACTGCACCACCGGCATCGAGACCTTCATGATGGACTACTCCTGGTGGGATTCCACCAAGTACGTGCTCGACCTGCCCATCGGGCTGTTCGCCGGCGTGCTGACGATGATGTCCGAGCCGAAGTTCGAGAGCCTCTCGGAGGAGGAGCGCCAGGCCATGCTCGCCGAGCGCGCGCGCCTCGCGGCCGACAGCGCCTACGCCTATTTCGACGCCAGCGAGCAGGCCCGCAAGCTGGCCCAGGAAGAGCATGGCGTGACCTACCTGCAGCCCGAGGACGACATTCTCGCCAAGCTGGAGGAAGCGCGCCTGGCCGAGCGGGACGAGGACCTCGCCCAGTCCCAGAAGCTGGGCGCCAAGGACCCCGAGGCCCGCATCGCCAACGTCGTGGCCCTGGCCGAGAAGTGGCAGGCGATCGTCGACGAGATCGACGGCGACAAGGAGGCCTTCATCGAGGCCATGGAGCGCGAGATCTACTCGAAGGTCCAGCCCTGAGCCGAAGGCCCTCGGGCCTGACGCTCCGGCCCTGATCCGGCCCCTGTCGCGGTCAGGGCCCGGACCGGAGGTCGAGGGGGCGCCTCCCCCTCCCGCCCCGGTCCCTGCCGCGGCGGCGGGTCCTCCCACCCGCCGCCGCGGCGGCCCGGCTCCCGCCCTGCGCGGCTCGAGGCTGGACCTCGGCGCGCGCGCAGGGCAGCTTCGCCTCCCTGGATTCGGTCCCGGGCCTCGCCCCGCGGCGGGTCCGCCGGTCCCCGGTCGGAGGCGACGCCCCTTGTCCCGCGTCTACATCGGCGGAAAGTTGAGACCCCCTTCGATCACGTCGGACCACCTGTCGCGCCGGCGCCTGGCGGAGCGGTTCCTCGCCGCGCCCGGCGCCCGGCTGACGGTGCTGCGCGCGCCCTCGGGCTTCGGCAAGACCATGCTGATGGCCGAGTGCCGCGAGGCGCTGGCCGCCCGCGGGCTGCGCACCGCGTGGCTCGCGCTCGACAACGCCGACAACGACGCCTCGCGCTTCGCCGCCGGCCTGGTGCAGGCGCTGGCCGAGCTCGGCGTCGAGGCGCCGGAGGGCGAGGGGGCCGAGGGCTGGCTGGCGCTGCTCGACCGGCTGGCGCGCCACCCGGCGGGCTTCGCCCTGTTCCTCGACGATTTCGAGTTCATCTCCGACGACGCGGTGCTGTCGCTGGTGCGCGAGCTGATCCAGGCCTTTCCGCCCGGCGCGCGGCTGGTGGTCGGCTCGCGCACGCCCCCCGATCTCGGTCTGGGGAGGCTGCGCGCCCAGGGGCTGCTGCAGGAGTTCGACGCGGGCGACCTGCGCTTCTCCGGCCCGGAGACGACCGAGTTCCTGACCCGCGCCCGCGGCCTGCGGCTGGCGTCCGAGGACCTCGCCCGCCTGCAGGACAAGACCGAGGGCTGGCCCGCCGCCGTGCGCCTCGCCTCCATCGCGCTGGAGCGGCAGGGCGAGGGCTCGGACTTCGTCGCCCGCTTCTCGGGCTCCGACGGGGCGGTGGCGGAGTATCTGGCCGAGGACGTGCTGGCCGCCCAGCCGGCGGAGCGGGTGCGCTTCCTGCTGCGCACCTCGATCCTGAGGCGGCTGGACCCGGACCTGTGCGACGCGCTGCATCCGCCCGGCGGCTCGGCCGCGATCCTCGACGCGCTGGCCGCCGGCAACGTGCTGCTGACGCCCGACGACGGCGCCTATCGCTACCATTCGCTGTTCGCCTCGTTCCTGCGCGCGCAGCTGGCCCGCAGGATGCCTGAGGAGCTGCCCGACCTGCACCGCGCCGCCGCGCGCTGGTATCTGGCGCAGGGCCGCCCCGCGCCTGCCATCGACCACGCGATCGAGGGCGGCGACGCCGGCTTCGCCGCCGACCTGCTGACCCGGCACGCCCGCGGCTTTCTCGAGCAGGGGCGCATGCGGCTGCTGACCCGCTGGTTCGACGCGCTGGACCCGTCCGTCTACCGGGGCCGTCCCGAGCTGCACCTGATCCGCGCCTGGGCGCTGTGCTTCACCCGCGGCCCCCAGGCGACCGGGGCGCTGCTGGACGCCACCGGGGTCGAGGCCGACCCCCACCCCCAGATCGCCGCCGAGGCCCGCGCCGCCCGCATCCTGGTGCTGAGCATCTCCGACGACTACCCCGGCGCCGCGAAGCTGGCGCGGGAGGCGCTGGACGGCCCGCGGCTGGAAAGCCGCTACGCCGCCGCCTCGCTGGCGAACTCGCTCGCCACCGTGTTCCTGGGGGTCGACGCCTTCGACGACGCCCGCCGCGCCCTGCTGGAGGCGCGGCGCGAGGTGGGGGGGCCTCCGGCCCGACCGGGTTCAACGCGCTGTTCGCCGACGCGACCGAGGGCATCATCGACTGGCTCGAGGGCCGCCTGCGCGACGCCGGCGCCCGGTTCCGCCTGGCGCTGGCCGCCGGGCGCGACGACCCGCTCAGCCGCAACGGCGGCAACGCCTGGGCGGCGCTGCTGCACGCCACCTCCCTCTACGAGCGCGACGACCTGCGCCGGGCGACGCATCTGTTCCACCTGCACCTGCCCACCGCGCGCGACCTGGGCCTGGTCGACCACATCATCCTCGGCCATGTGCTGCTGTCGCGCATCGCCGACGGGGACGGGGACGCCGACGCCGCCATGGGCCTGCTGGGCGAGCTGGAGCACCTGGCCGAGCGGCGCGCCCTGCCGCGGCTGGCCGCCTCCGCCCGGCTGGAGCGCGCCCGCCAGCTGATGCAGCGCGGCCACCTGGATGCGGCGCGCGAGCAGCTGGCCCGCGCTTCGGACCTGGACCTCTGGGCCCGCCTCGGCCCCCTGCGCCTGCGCGCCAACGACACCGAGTATCCCGAGGTCGCGCGCGTGCGCCTCGCCCTGCATGAGGGTCGCCCGGCGGAGGCGCTGCCGATCCTGCGGCGCGAGATCGCCGCCGCCGCCGCATCGGGCCGACACCGCCGCGCCCTGCACCTGCGCCTGCTGGCCGGCGCCGCGCACCACGCGGAGGGCGACTACGAGACCGCCGCCGCCTGGCTGGAGCGTCCGCTGGCCGACGCCGCGCGCGAGGGGGCGATGCGCATGATCCTCGACGAGGGCGAGCCGCTGGCCGAGGCGATCCGCGCCGTGGCCGGGCGCCACGCGGCGCTCGGCGCCGGCGTCGCCGCCCGCGACCCGCATTTCCGCGCCTGGCTCGAGGACCTGACCGCCGCCATGGCCCCCCCGCGCCGCGTGGCCCCCGAGGCCCCCGGCGAGACCCTGCTCACCGCCCCCATCGAGGCGCTGACCCGCAAGGAGCGCGAGGTGCTGCGCCTGCTGGCCGAGGGTCTTCCGAACGCCGTCATCGCCGCGCGTCTGGGGGTCTCGGACAGCACGGTGCGCACGCACCTGCGCTCGATCAACTCCAAGCTCGACGCGCGCAACCGCACCCAGGCCGTCGCGGTGGCCCGCCGCATGGGCGTCCTCGCCTGACGTCGGGGGTCGGCGCGTCCCGGCCCGCCCCACGGGCGCCCCGGACCTGATCCGGGGCCTCTCCCCAGGTTGCCCGCCGGCGCAGGGCTGGGAGGATCAGCCCTTCGGCAGCACCAGCACCGCCCGGAAGTCGTTGACGTTGGTCAGCGTCGGCCCGGTCTTCACCAGGTCGCCGAGCGCATCGAACAGGCTGTAGCTGTCGTGTCCCGCCAGCATCTTTCGCGGGTCCAGCCCCGCCTTGCGCGCCCGCGCCAGCGTGTCGGGGGAGACCAGCGCGCCGGCCGCATCCTCTGTCCCGTCGATGCCGTCGGTGTCGCCCGCCATCGCATGGATGCCGGCGCGCCCGTCCAGCGCCACGGCGAGCGCCAGCAGGAACTCGGTGTTGCGCCCGCCGCGGCCAGGCGCTTCGTCGCCGAGGGTCACCGTGGTCTCGCCGCCCGACAGGAGGACGGCGGGGGCCGGGGCAGGGGTTGCGTGGTCGGCGACGGCGCGGGCGATGCCGGCCATCAGCGTGCCGGCCTCGCGCGCCTCCCCCTCCAGCGCGTCGCCGAGCAGGACGGGCGTGATCCCGGCCGCGCGGGCGACCTCGGCGGCGGCCCGCAGAGAGGCCTGCGGCGTGGCGATCAGCCGGTAGTCGGGGGCGAAGTCGGGCTGCGGTTCGGCCGGCGCCTCCAGCAGGCGGCGGGCGGCCTGCGGCAGGTCGGGGCCGAGGCGGGCGATCAGGTGGGAGAGGTCCTCCGAGGCGGTGGGATCGGGGACCGTGGGGCCCGAGGCGATGGCCTCCGGGTCGTCGCCGGGCACGTCCGAGATCGCCAGCGTGACCAGCCGGGCCGGGGCCGCGGCGCGGGCGAGGCCGCCGCCCTTCACCTTCGACAGCCTGCGCCGCACCCGGTTCATGTCGTCGATCGCAAGCCCCGACTTCAGCAGCAGCCGGTTGACCGCGATCTTCTCGTCGAGCGTCAGGGGCGCCCGCGGCAGGGTCATCAGCGCCGAGCCGCCGCCCGAGATCAGCGCCAGCACCAGGTCTCCCTCGCGGGCGGAGGCGGCGACCTCCATGATCTCCCGCGCCGCCGCCTCGCCGGCGGCGTCGGGGGTGGGGTGGGCGGCCTCGCGCACCGCGATGCGCGTCGTGGGGACCGCGTGGCCGTAGCGGGTGACCACCACGCCCGAGAGCTCGACCTCGGGCCAGGCGGCCTCGACCGCGCGGGCCATGGCGGCGGCGGACTTGCCGGCGCCGACGACGAGGCAGCGGCCGGCGGGCTTCTCCGGCAGGAAGCCCGCCAGCACCTGCGCGGGATCCGCCGCGGCCACGGCGGCGTCGAACATCGCGCGCAGCAGGGCGCGCGGCTCCGTCCGGGGCTCTGCCATCGTCAGCCCAGCGCGTCGGCGATGGCCTTGCCGCAGGTCTGCGTGTCGGCCGTGCCGCCGAGGTCGCGGGTGCGCAGCGCAGGCTCCGCCAGCACCCGCTCGATCGCGGCCACGATCTCGGCCGCCGCCTCCGGGTGGCCGAGGTGGTCGAGCATCATCGCCCCCGCCCAGATCTGGCCCACCGGGTTCGCCACCCCCTGGCCGGCGATGTCGGGGGCCGAGCCGTGCACCGGCTCGAACAGCGAGGGGAAGGCGCCCTCGGGGTTGATGTTGCCGGACGGCGCGATGCCGATGGTGCCGGTGCAGGCCGGCCCGAGGTCGGAGAGGATGTCGCCGAAGAGGTTCGAGGCGACCACCACGTCGAAGCGGTCCGGCGACAGCACGAAGCGGGCGGCGAGGATGTCGATGTGCTGCTTGTCCCAGCTCACCTCCGGATACCCGGCGGCCATCGCCTCCACCCGCTCGTCCCACCAGGGCATGGTGATGGCGATGCCGTTGGACTTGGTGGCCGAGGTCAGGGTCTTGCGGGGGCGGCGGTTGGCCAGCTCGAAGGCGTAGCGCAGGACGCGGTCGACGCCGTGACGGGTCATCACGGTTTCCTGCATGACGATCTCGCGCTCGGTGCCCTCGAACATGCGGCCGCCGACGGAGGAGTATTCTCCTTCCGTGTTCTCGCGCACGATCCACATGTCGATGTCGCCGGGGCCGCGGCCGGCGAGCGGGCTGGGCACGCCGGGCATCAGGCGGGCGGGGCGCAGGTTGATGTACTGGTCGTATTCGCGCCGGAACTTCAGCAGCGAACCCCACAGCGAGATGTGGTCGGGCACCGTCTCGGGCCAGCCCACCGCGCCGAAGAACAGCGCGTCCGAGCCCGAGAGCCGGTCCTTCCAGTCGTCGGGCATCATCTGCCCGTGCTTCGCGTAGTGGTCGCAGGAGGCGAAGTCGTGCTCGGCGAAGGCGAAGTCGAGCGCGTGGCGCTTCGCGGCCGCCTCCAGCACCCGCAGGCCCTCGGGCACCACCTCCTTGCCGATGCCGTCGCCGGGGATCACGGCGATCTTCAGGCGGTTGTCCATGGCGGTTTCCTCCCTTGGGCGTGCAGAGCGGGCGCGAGGATGCGCCGGGGGCCGCGCAAAGAAAAGGGGCCGGCGCGAACGCCGGCCCCCTGGGATCCCTCGGGGGGGACGGATCAGTGCATCAGGCTGGGCAGCCAGGTCGAGAGCGCCGGGAAGGCGATCAGCAGGATCATGATCACCAGCTCGCAGGCCAGGAACCAGGCCACGCCCTTGAACACGGTCGCAAGGCCGACCGAGTCGCCCGCCACCCCCTTCACCACGTAGACGTTGAGGCCCACGGGCGGGGTCAGCAGTCCGATCTCGATCATCTTGACCACGATCACGCCGATCCAGATCAGGTCCATGTCCAGCGCGTGGAACGCGGGCAGGAACACCGGCAGGGTCAGCAGCATGACGCCGATCGGGTCCAGGAACATGCCCAGGATCAGGTAGATGATCGCCAGCGCCATCACCAGGGCGACGGGGCCCAGGTTCAGGTGGGCGACGGTGTCGGCGATGAAGGTCGGAACGCCGGCCAGCGCCAGGAACCGGGTCAGCATCACCGCGCCGATGGCGAGGAAGAACAGCGACGAGGTGGTGCGCATCGCATCCCCCACGCTGTCGGCGATCACCTTCTTGGTCAGCCGGCCCTGCGCCGCCCCGATCACGAAGGCCAGGAACGCGCCCAGCGCGCCCGCCTCGGTCGGCGTGGCGAGGCCCGAGTAGATCGCGCCCACGACGCCCAGCACCAGCAGCGGCATCGGCCAGACCTTGCCCAGCGCCGCGATCTTCTCGGCCATCGTCACCTTGATCGCGACCTTGGGGGCCAGCGAGGGGGTGATGATGCAGCGGGTGACGATCATCACCGTGTAGAGGCCCGCGGTCATCAGGCCCGGGATGATGCCCGCGATCAGCAGCATGCCCACCGACTGCTCGGTGAACCAGCCGTAGATCACGAAGGCGATCGAGGGCGGGATCAGCGCGCCCAGCGTGCCCGAGGCCGCCACCGTGCCGGTGGCCAGCGCCTTGTCGTAGCCGAACTTCAGCATCTCGGGGATCGCGAGGCGCCCCACCGCGGCCGAGGTCGCGACCGACGAGCCGGAGGCGGCCGCGAAGCCCGCCGCGGTGAAGTTGGTGGCGACCGCAAGGCCGCCCGGCAGCTCGTTGAGCCAAAGCCGCGCGGCCGTGTAGAGCGACGAGGTCAGGCCGGTCTGATAGGCCGCCGCGCCCATCAGCAGGAACATCGGCACCGCCGACAGCTCCCAGCTGGCGGCGAAGTCATGGGGCAGGGAGCCCAGGATGCCCAGCGCCGCCCGCTCGTTGCGCAGGAAGATGATCCCCACGAAGGAGACCGAGCCCAGCGCGAAGGCGATCGGCACTCGCGCGGCCAGCAGAACGAGGATCGCGCCGACCCCGAGGCCGCCGATCATAAGACTGTCCATGTCGCGCTCCTCAGTCGGCGAGGGTGATGTGGTCGGGGTCCGAGATCGGCCCGTGGGGATCGGTCTCGGCCAGCACGTGCTTGCCCCGCAGGGCGATCGAGATCGAGTCGACCGCATGCAGGAACAGCCACAGCAGCATCAGCGCGCAGCCGATGGGCAGGAACCAGCGGGTCGGCCAGACCTGCAGGTCCATGGTCGCCGTCTCCCAGACCTCGCCGCGGCGGGTCATCTTCAGCGCCTCGTCGATCGCCTCGCCGCACAGGATGCCGACATAGGCCAGGCCGATGAGGCAGCCGAACAGCTTCACCAGCGCCAGCGCGCGGGGCCCGAGGTTCTGGGTGAACAGCTCGACCTCGAGGTGGTCTTCCTTGCGGGTCACCTGGCCCAGCGGCAGGAACACCAGGGCGACCATGTAGTAGGTCGCCACCGTCTCCAGCGTCATCGGGATCGGCCAGTTGAAGAGATACTTGAAAACGACGTCCAGGGTGATCTGGAGCATCATCAGAAGCATCACGGCGCCGGCGAGCCAGGCCGTGAGGCCGGCGCCGAAAGCCGCGATCCTTTCCAGGAGTTTCATTCGGACCTCGAGGAGCTTGGGGTCAGGGATGGCTCCCGGCCGGCGGGCCGGGAGTCGGCGTGGAACGGGGCGCGCTCGTGCGCCGCGACAGGGCCGGCGCGCAGGCGCGCCGCAGGAGATCCGGCGCAAGCGGGCGCCGCAGGCGAGCCGGCGCGGAGCCGCGCCGGGAGCAGGCCGGCCCCGGGCCGGAGG
>CAXGVP010000065.1:0-10872 GCA_964013055.1 uncultured Albimonas sp. | reverse complement strand
CGGCCCATCTGCTCCATCACGATCATCACCTCGACGCCGCCGCCGCCGATGCCTCCGTCTTCCTCGGCGAAGGGCAGCGCCAGCAGGCCCTGCTCGGCATAGGCCTCCCAGATCGCGGGGTCGAAGCCCAGCGGCTCCTTCATGTACTTGCCGCGGGTCTCGAAGCCGTAGCGGTCCTGCATGAAGCGCGCGACCATGTCCTTGAGGAGCTGCTGCTCCTCGCTCAGTTCGAAATCCATGTGCCCCTCACAGTCCCAGGATGGCTTTGGCGATGATCCCGCGCTGCACCTCGGAGGAGCCGCCGTAGATCGAAACCTTGCGGTAGTTGAAGTAGCCCGGCGCGATCGCGTCCGCCCAGTCGGGCCCGACCGAGGGCTCGTTCGAGCCTTCGCCGCCCGTGGATTTCGGCATCGCGTAGGGGCCGACCACGTCCATCAGCAGATGGGTGCAGGTCTGCTGGATCTCGGAGCCGACCAGCTTGAGCACCGAGGACGCGGGATGGGGCTTCTTGCCGCCGCGCACGGCGATGTCCGACAGCACGCGAAGCTGCGTCATCTCCAGCGCCTTGAGCTTCACCTCGGTCTCGATGACCTTCTGGCGGAAGCGCGGGTCGTCCATCAGCGAGCCTTCGCCGACCGGCATCGAGGCCGCCAGCTCCTTGATCCGCTGGATCTTGGCCTTCGAGGCGCCGACGCGGGCGATGCCGATGCGCTCGTTGCCCAGCAGGAACTTGGCGTAGTCCCAGCCCTTGTTCTCCTCGCCGATCAGGCCGGAGACGGGCACGCGCACGTCATCGAAGAACACCTCGTTGACCTCGACGCCGCCGTCGATGGTCTGGATCGGGCGCACGGTGATGCCCGGCAGATCCATCGGGAAGACGATGTAGGAGATGCCCATCTGCTTCTTGGGCGCGTCCGGATCGGTGCGCACCAGGGCGAACATCCAGTTGGCGTGCTGGGCGAAGGTGGTCCAGGTCTTCTGGCCGTTGACGATATAGTGGTCGCCGTCGCGCACCGCCTTGGTCTTCAGCGAGGCGAGGTCGGAGCCCGCGCCCGGCTCGGAGAAGCCCTGGCAGAACCAGTATTCGCAATCCAGCAGCTTGGGCAGGAAGTGCTTCTTCTGCTCGTCGTTGCCGAAGGTGTAGATCACCGGCCCGACCATCGAGATGTTGAAGCCCTGCGGCTCCGGCGCGTGGTTGAACTGCAGCTCCTCGAGGAAGATGTACTGCTGGATCGGGGTCCAGCCCGGGCCGCCGTATTCGGCGGGCCAGCGCGGCGCGGACCAGCCCTTGGCGGCGAGGATCTTCATCCACTCCACCATCATCTCGCGCGACGTGCCGCGGCCTTCCTTCACCCGCTCGCGGGTTTCGGCGGGCAGGCTCTCCTGGATGAAGGACCGCACTTCCTTGCGGAAGGCCTTCTCCTCGGCTGTGAACTCGAGTTCCACGGGGGTTTCCTTTCCCTGTCAGTCTCTCAGGCCGCGGCGGCGTTCAGCCCGCCGCCCGCGCGTTCAGCACCTCGTCCCGCAGGGTCTTGCGGGAGTATTTTCCGACCGCCGTGCGGGGCAGCTCGGACCGGATCTCGACGCCCTGGGGCAGCTCGTGGCGGCCGAGGCGGGTCTCGAGGAAGGTCCGCAGCGCCTCGATGGTCAGCGGGGGCGCGCCGTCGCGCAGGACCACGTAGGCCCAGGCGCTCTCGCCGCGGTAGTCGTCGGGCAGGCCGATCACCATCGCCTCGACCACGTCGGGATGCTCCAGCACCGCATGCTCGACCGCCAGCGGGTATACGTTGTAGCCGCCCGAGAGGATCAGGTCCTTCTTGCGGTCCACCAGGTAGAGGAACCCGTCCTCGTCCGCGTAGCCGATGTCGCCGGTCAGGAACCAGCCGTCGACGAAGCTTTCCGCCGTCTCGGCCGGGTTGTTGTGATAGCCGCTCATCAGGGTCGGGGACTTGATGCGCATCTCGCCGGTCTCGCCCGCCGGCAGCACCTTTCGCGGGTCGTCGACCGAGACGATCTCGATGCGGATGCCGGGGATCGGCAGGCCGATGGTGCCCATCTTGGCGTCGGGCGTGCCGGCGGGGACCATGGTGCCCGCGGCCCCGATCTCGGTCATCCCCCAGCCGCCGCGCAGGCCCAGCCCGGTCAGCGCCTTGATCCGCCGCCAGGTCTCGACCGCCAGCGGCGCGCCGCCCGCGCCGATGGAGCGGAGCGAGGAGAAGTCGCGGGTCTCGACGCCGGGCATGTTGGAGACCGCGATCCACAGCGTCGGCACCCCGCCGGTGGAGTGGGGGCGCTTGCGCTCGATCGCGTCGACGAACTTCTCCAGCTCGAACCGCTGGTGGAGGATCAGCAGGCCCCCCGTCGCGATGCGCCGGATCATGATCGCCGAGAGGCCCATGATGTGGAACAGCGGCGAGATCGACAGCGCGCGCTCCCCCTCCTCCACCCGCTCGGGGTCATGCTCCCAGGCGTAGCGGTAGAGCTGGGCGGCGGCGGCGAGCGCCTCGTGGGTCAGGACGGCGGCCTTGGGCAGGCCGGTGGTGCCGCCGGTGTATTGAAACAGCGCCGGGTCCTGCGGCGTGACGGGGACGGGGGGGAGGGTCGCGTCGGCGCCCTCGACCAGCGTCTCCCACGACAGGACCCGGTCGTCGGCGGGGACCGGGCCGCCGGTCCCGCCCCAGGCGGCGTCGTCGGCCAGCACCGCGCGCGGCAGCACGCCGGCGGCCAGCAGCTCGACCGTGCGCTGGGCGAAGGGGGCCTGCGTCAGCGAGACCAGCAGCCGGGCGCCCGAGTCGCGCAGCTTGTGCTCCAGCTCGCGCACCGCGTCGAGCGGGCTGAGGTGGGTGACCGCCGCCCCCGCCAGCAGGACGCCGAAGAAGAAGATCGGGTGCAGCACGGTGTTGGGCAGGTAGAGCGCGACCACGTCGCCCTTGCCGATCCCGATCCGGCGCAGCCCCGCGGCGACCCGCGCGCTTTCGCGCGCGAGGGCCTCGTAGCTCAGTTCACGGTCGTTGTAGTCGATCGCGACCCGCCCGGCGAACCGGGCGGTGCAGTCGGCGAACAGCGCGTTGAGGGTGGTCGACGCCGGCGCATGGTCCGGGTCGACCCCCTCCGCATACCACTTCGCCCAGGGAGCGGGCGCTCCCATCAGGCGGCCTTCGCCGAGGCCGCGGCGTCGGCCGCGAAGGTGGTGTTCTCGGCCGCGAGCCTGGCGAGATACGGGCAGGGCCGCAGCTCCTCGTCGCCGGTGTTGTCGGCGTAGATGTCGAGGCGCTCCGCGATATAGGCCGGCGTCACGCTGTCGGCGTAGAACATCGGCCCGCCCTTGCCCATCGGGAAGCCGTAGCCGAACAGGTAGATCACGTCGATGTCGGAGGGACGCAGCGCGATCCCCTCGTCGAGGATCTTGGCGGCCTCGTTGATCATCGAGAACATCAGGCGCTCGAACACCTCCTTCTCGTCGATCTCGCGGCGCTTGATCCCCTGCTCCTTCGCCACCTTGGCGATCAGCGCGTCGACCTCGGGGTCCGGGATCGGCGTGCGCGAGCCGTCCTCGTAGAGGTAGTAGCCCGCCTTGGTCTTCTGCCCGTGGCGGCCCATGTCGTGCAGCGCGTCGCCGACGGGATCCTTGGCGCCCGTCTCCTGGCGGATGCGCCAGCCGACGTCGAGGCCGGCCATGTCGGACATCTGCAGCGGGCCCATCGCCATGCCGAACTTGGTGAGCGCGCCGTCGACCTCGACCGGCGAGGCGCCCTCCAGCAGCAGCTTGCGCACCTGGGCGCCGCGGGCGTGGAGCATGCGGTTGCCCACGAAGCCGTAGCAGACGCCCACGACCACCGGCACCTTGCCGCCCTTCTTGCCGACCTCCATCGCCGTCTTCAGAACGTCGGGCGCGGTTTTCTCGCCCCGCACGATCTCCAGCAGGCGCATGACGTTGGCGGGCGAGAAGAAGTGCATGCCCAGCACGTCCTCGGGCCGCGAGGTCACGGCCGCGATCTCGTCCACATCCAGCGTCGAGGTGTTCGAGGCCAGCACGCAGCCCGGCTTGCACTTGGCATCCAGGTCTTTGAAGATCTTCTTCTTCAGGTCCATGTTCTCGAACACGGCCTCGATCACCATGTCGGCGTCGGCCACCGCGTCGAAGTCCGACGAGGGCGTGATGTTGGCCAGCGCCGCGTCCACCTGCGCCTCGGTCAGGCCGCCGCGGGCCTGGGTGGCGCGGTAGTTCTTCTCGATGATCTTCATGCCGCGATCGAGCGCCTCGGGGTTGAGGTCGATGATCGTGACGGGGATGCCCGCCGAGGCGAAGGACATGGTGATGCCGCCGCCCATGGTGCCGGCGCCGAGCACCGCCATCTTGTTGATCGGGCGGGCTTTCACGTCCTTGGTGACGCCGGGGACCTTGGCCGCTTCACGCTCGGCGAAGAAGGCGTGACGCTGGGCCTTCGATTCCTCGCCCGAGACGAGGTCGAGGAAGTATTCCCGCTCGGCCTTCATGCCCTCGGCGAAGGGCAGCGTGACGGCGTTCTTGACCGCCTGGGCGTTGACCGCGGGGGCCTTCAGGCCGCGGGCGCGGCGCAGGAGCTTCGCGGCGGCGTCGTCGAAGGCGGCCATGTCGGTCGCCGGCGCCTCCATCTTCGACAGCGGCCGCAGCGGGGCCTTGTCGGCCACCAGCTTCTGGGCGAAGGCGACGGCGCCCTCGACCAGGTCGCCTTCGATGATCGCGTCGATGGCGCCCATCTCCCTGGCCTTGGCGGCCGGGATCGGGTTGCCGGTGACGATGGGCTCCAGCGCCGCGACGGCGCCGATCAGGCGCGGCAGGCGCTGGGTGCCGCCGGCGCCGGGCAGCAGGCCGAGCTTCACCTCCGGCAGGCCGATCTTCGCAGACGGCGCCGCCACGCGGTAGTCGCAGCCCAGCGCCACCTCGAGCCCCCCGCCCAGCGCGGTGCCGTGGATCGCGGCGACGACGGGTTTTTCCAGCGCCTCGAACGCGTCGATCACCTCGCCCAGGCCCGGGGCCTGCGGGGGCTTGCCGAATTCGCGGATGTCGGCGCCGGCGTGGAAGGTGCGGCCCTTGCAGGCGATGACGACGGCGTCGACGTCGGCCGACTCGGCAGCCTTGGCCGCGTCATGCAGCCCCTTGCGCACCGCGTGGCCCAGCGCGTTCACCGGCGGGTTGTCGGATTCCACGACAAGGACGCGACCCACCATGCGGGTCGACGAAATGGGGTCTGACACGAGCTTCTCCTCCCGGCTCATGAAGGTATCCTGCATGCGATTTCTGCAATGCAGAATTTAATTTTGCAGTTTGACGCGAAGGCTAGGAAGTGCTGAATTCCAAGTCAACCGGATTGCGCCTCCCGCACAAGATATGGGCGGGGACGAGACGCGCAACCGATGACAGGGAGGCGAGACCGGATGAGACCCCAACCGCGGCGACGCGCGGCGCAGCGCCCTGCCGGGACCCCTGCATGAACGACCTCGGCGCCGGCTCCGGCCCCATCGCCCCCCCGAAACGCACCGGCTTCCAGGACCGCAGCGGACTGGTGGTGGCGGAGAAGCGGGGCGAGTGGATGCACGGCCATTTCGACATCACGCCCGAGCATCTCAACCGCCAGGGCGTGGTCCATGGCGGCGTCTACTCGACCATGCTGGACGCGATGATGGCGAGCGCGGGCGCCCACGTCGACGGGGCCGACACCCATCAGCCGGTGATGACCGTCTCGATGACCGTCAACTTCACGGGCCGGGCCGATTCCGGCCGTGTCGCCCTCACCTCCCGCGTGATCGGCCGCATGAAACGCTCCTTCACCGCCGAGGCCCATGCCCACGGGCCCGACGGCGCGCTGCTGGCCCACGCGCTCGGCAGCTTCCGCTTCGCCCCCAAACCCGCCTGACCCCCAAAGCAGGAGACCGCAACGTGTTCGACATCAAGGGCAAGGTGGCCATCGTCACCGGCTCGACCAAGGGCATCGGCCTGGCCATCGCCTGGCAGTTCGCGCGCTCCGGCGCCAAGGTGGTGATCTCGTCCCGCAAGGCGGACGCCTGCCAGAAGGTCCGCGACGAGATCGCCGACGCCGGCTTCGAGGCCATCGCCATCCCCTGCCACATCGGCGAGCGGGAGCAGCTGGAAAACCTCGTCGCCAGGACCGTCGAGAAATGGGGCCGCGTCGACATCCTGGTCTGCAACGCCGCCTCCAACCCGGTCTACGGCCCGATCTCCGAGCTGCCCGAGGCGGCCTGGGACAAGGTCATGGATAACAACGTCAAGTCTCCCTACATCCTGGCCAACAACATCGTGGCGCCGATCATGGCGAAGCAGGGCGGCGGCTCGATCGTGATGATATCGTCGATCGCCGCGCTGCGCGCCTCCGAGACGCTGAGCTTCTACTCGATCTCCAAGGCCTCCGAGGCGCATCTCGCCAAGAACCTGGCGCTGCACTGGGGACCGAAGGGCATCCGCGTCAACGCGATCCTGCCCGGCCTGGTGAAGACCGACTTCGCCAAGGCCCTGTGGGAAGACCCCGAGCGGCTGGAGCGGATCGAGAACAAGACCCCGCTGCGCCGCATCGGCCAGCCCGACGACATCGCGGGCGTGGCGCATTTCCTCGCCTCCGACGCCTCCGCCTACGTCACCGGCCAGCTGATCGTCGCCGACGGCGGCGAGACCATCTTCTGAAGACAGGGAGAACCTCCAATGCGTGAAGCCGTCATCGTCTCCACCGCCCGCACGCCGATCGGCAAGGCCTATCGCGGCGCCTTCAACAACACCCAGAGCCAGGAGCTGATCGGCCACGCCGTGAAGCACGCCGTCGAGCGCTCGAAGGTCGATCCCGCCGAGATCGAGGACTGCGTGATCGGCGCCGCCATCCAGCAGGGCGCCCAGGGGCTCAACATCGGCCGCCAGGCGGTGATCCGGGCGGGCCTGCCCGACACCATCGCCGGCATGTCGATGGACCGCCAGTGCGCGTCCGGCATGATGGCCATCGCCACCGCCGCCAAGCAGATCATCGACGACGGCATGACCATCGCGGTCGGCGGCGGGGTCGAGTCGATCTCGCTGTGCCAGAACGAGCATCGCAACGGCTTCCGCGCCGCCGATCCCTGGATCAAGGAGCATGTCCCCGCCCTCTACATGTCGATGCTGGAGACGGCGGAGATCGTGGGCGAGCGCTACAACGTCTCCCGTGACTACCAGGACGAATACGCCCTGCGGTCGCAGCAGCGCACGGCGGCCGCCCAGCAGCGCGGCGCCTTCGACGACGAGATCGTGCCCCTGACCTCCTCGATGGCGGTCGTGGACAAGGAGACCAAGGAGGTCTCGTTCAAGGAGGTCGCGCTGGAGAAGGACGAGGGCAACCGCCCCTCGACCACGCTGGAAAGCCTGCAGGGCCTGGGCCCGGTGTTCAAGGACGGCCAGAAGATCGCCCAGGGCAAGCACATCACCGCCGGCAACGCCTCGCAGCTGTCGGACGGGGCGTCGGCCTCGGTGCTGATGGAGGCGAAGGAGGCTTCGAGGCGCGGCCTGCAGCCGCTGGGCTACTACCGCGGCATCGCGGTCGCCGGCCTGAACCCCGACGAGATGGGCATCGGCCCGGTCTACGCCGTGCCCCGCCTGCTGGAGCGCCACGGCCTGAAGGTCGAGGACATCGGCCTGTGGGAGCTCAACGAGGCCTTCGCGGTGCAGGTGCTGCACTCGAAGGACGTGCTGGGCATCCCGGACGAGCTGCTCAACGTCAACGGCGGCGCGATCTCGATCGGCCATCCCTACGGCATGTCGGGCGCCCGCATGGTTGGACATGCCCTGATCGAGGGCAAGCGCCGCGGCGCCAAGTACGTGGTCTGCACCATGTGCGTGGGCGGCGGCATGGGGGCGGCGGGCCTGTTCGAGGTCGCCTGACCCCTCGCCCATGACGAGATCCGGGGGGCGCGGCGCAGGCCGCGCCCCTCCTGCGTTCCGGACGGGGCGCAGGCCGCGCGCTCCTTGCGTCAGGGTGCAACGCAGGCTGCGCCCCTCTTGCGTCAGGGCGCAACGCAGGCTGCGCCCCTCTTGCCTCAGGGCGCAACACAGGATGCGCCCCCTTGCGGTCGGCGCCCGGCGTCAGCCCGCGCCGTCCTTCGCCGCGCGCACCATGTCGACCGCGAGCGTCGCGGCCTCGGCGTCGTCCAGCGCCGCCTCGCCCCCGGTCAGCGCCTGCCAGCCGGGGAAGGACAGCGCCAGCTCCAGCGCCGCCTGCATCCGCCGGCGGGCCCCGGGCGCCTCGGGCAGGTCCGGGGCGAGGGCGGCGGCGGCCCCGGCGAGGACCGCGCGCAGCCCCGCCACCGGCGCCTGCAGCGCAGGGACCAGGGGCGCGTCGCGCAGCACGTTCGCCAGCATCGCCGCGTTGGCGCGATAGAAGCCGTAGACCGCTGCGAAGCCCGCCTCTCGCCGCGCGTGCGGATCCCGGATCCCGGCAAGCGCGCCGAGGTCGGGGAACGGGTTCAGCTCCGCCCACAGCGACGAGCAGGCCGCGAACAGCGCCGCATCGTCGGGATAGTGGCGATAGACCGTCGCCCGTCGCACCCCCGCATGCTCGGCCACCGCGCTGATCGAGGTGCGCGCGGGGCCCACGCTGCCGTGCAGCTCCATCGCGCTCCGGGCGATGCGCCGGCGGGTCTCTGCCTCCTGCTCCGCCCTCAGGCGCTTCCGGTAGGGGCGGCTTTCATTGGACATCAGTGTTCGATCAACATTGACAGGCGCGCCGGGGCGCGCCATGGATTTCATCGGACGCGACTGTATCGCGAAAAGGGACGGCGATGGAAGGCGACGCGAAGGCCGCGCGGGTGGTGGGCCCGCAGGATGGAGAGCTCGGGTTCCTGGGCACGATCGGGGTGCGCTTCCTGGCCACCGGCGCCGACACCGGCGGCGGCTTCAGCCTGGTCGAGCACCCGATGTCGCCCCGCGCGCTGGCCGCCCCCCTGCACCGGCATGTGCACGAGGACGAATACAGCTTCGTGCTCGAGGGGCGGGTGGGAGCGCTGCTGGGCGACGAGGTGCGGGTGGCGACGCCCGGCGACCTGGTGTTCAAGCCCCGAGGCCAGTGGCACACGTTCTGGAACGCCGGCGACGCGCCGGCCCGGATCCTCGAGATCATCGCCCCCGCAGGCTTCGAGGGCTTCTTCAAGGCGCTGTCGGACATGGGCGGGGTCGCCACGGCGGCGCCGGAGGCGGTCGCCGCCCTCTCGGCCCGCTACGGGCTGGAGATGGACGCGGGCTCGGTCCCCGAGCTCTGCGCGCGCTTCGGCCTGACCTTCCCGGGCGAGCGGCTGGAGCCGAGGGCTGGTCGCCGGCCGACCCGCGCAGCCTGCGCGCGCCCGCCCTGCCCCGCATGGCGGAGCGCGCCGGTCCCTGAGCGGCGGACAGCGGCGCCTCGGGCCGGGGGCGCCGCGCCGAACCGGGATCAGGCGAAGAGGAAGGCGTCGGGATCGAGGTCGCCGGGCGCCAGCGCGCCGTCGGCCCCGTGGATCTCCAGCGCCTCGCCGCCCAGCCGCAGGATCACCCCGCCGTCGCGGGCCGAGAGGTCGAGGTCCGCGAAACCGAGCCCGCGGCCGAAGGCCGTCAGGTCGATGGCGTCCCGGGCCGGATCGAAGTCGGCGATCACGTCGCGCGCGCCGTCCTGCGAGAGGACGAAGACATCCGCGCCGCGCCCCCCCTGCAGGCGGTCCTCGCCGGCGCCGTCATGCAGCCGGTCGGCGCCGCGGCCGCCCAGCAGGACGTCGTCGCCGCCACGGCCATGCAGGGCATCGTCGCCCCCACGCCCATGCAGGGCGTCGTCGCCGGCTCGCCCGCGCAGCAGGTCGTCCGCCGCCTCGCCGCGCAGGGCCGGGTCCCCCGCGCCGGTCGCGCCCATCGTGCCTGGCACGCCGCCGACCGAGCCGCCGGGGTCGCCGGCGCCGCCGGCGCCCGAGCCCTGCGCGGCGCCGGCCACGATCTTCAGCCCGCCCTTCCAGTCGTCCAGCCCCAGCAGCACCCCGCGCGAGACCTCGCCGTCCGGGCTCTCCAGTTTCGCGCGCATCAGGATCGAGACCTCGGTGACCGCGGTCATCCGGCCGTTGAAGCCGATCACGGCGGCGGACTTGAACGAGCCCTCGGCCCCCTGGATCGACAGCTCGCCGCCCGGCCCCTTCACCCCCACCGCCTCGGTCCCGAAACCCTCGAGCGCCCGGCGCTCGCTGACCCGGAACAGCAGGGCGCGCTGGTCCTCGGCGGCCTCGACGCCGCCTTCGGCCAGCGGCTCGCCGAAGCGCAGGGCGCCGTCGCGGCCCAGCGAGGCGATCGTGCCCTTGGCGGGGGTCTCGAAGCCGGGCGCGAAGGGAGAGCCCTCGAGCGGGATCTCGATCCGGTAGGCGGTCTTCTGACGGGCGATGTCGAGCCCGCCCTGCCGCGTCTCCCACACCACCTTGCCGCTGATCGCGACGACGCCGCGCGCGGCGTCAACCTCGACGGTCGGCGCACCCCTGCGGGATCTCGCCATGCCGGTTCTCCAGAAATGTGAACGCCCCCGAGGAGCGCCAATATCCCGAGCCGCGTCAGGCGTCTACAGGGATCTTGCGGCTCAGGCGAAGAGGAGGTCGGAGGGCTCCGGCCCGCCGTCTCCATCGCTGCGGACCACCCGTGTCTCGTCCCCGAAGCGCACCACGCCGCGGGCGGAAATCGAGAGGTCCTCGGCCCCCAGTCCGGGGCCGAAGGCGGTCAGGTCGATCCCGTCGCGGCCGGTCTGGGCATCCTCGATCCGGTCGCGCGCGCCGTCCTGGACCAGCACGAAGACGTCCGCCCCCGGGCCGCCGACCATGACGTCGGCGCCGGCGCCGTCCACCAGCCGGTCGGCGCTG
>CAXGVP010000064.1:0-10886 GCA_964013055.1 uncultured Albimonas sp. | reverse complement strand
GGCGATGGCGATCTTGCCGTCGCCGGCGCCGAGGTCCATGGCCGGGGCGGGGCCAAGTTCGGCGGCCGGGGCTGCAGCGCGGCGCGGCCCGGGTCCGAATCCGGGGCGGGCGTCACCCGGGCAGGCGGTCCAGCCAGCTCAGGTCGCGGGCCTGGCGGGCCTCGAACGCGGCGATCTCGGCTTCGTGGTCGCGGGTCAGGTCGATGACGTCCACGCCCCGCAGCAGGCAGTCGCGGCGGAAGGCCTCGACCTCGAAGCGGTCGACCTCGCCGTCCGGCCCCTGCAGCGTGCCGGCGGCGAGGTCGATGGCGATCTCGGCGCCCGGACGCGCGGCGAGGGCGGCGAGCAGCGCCTCGATGCGCGGCTCGGACAGGCGGACGGGCAAGGCGCCGTTCTGGAAGCAGTTGTTGAAGAAGATGTCGCCGAAGGCAGGCGCGACGAAGGCGCGAAAGCCGTTGTCGATCAGCGTCGTGACCGCGGATTCGCGCGACGAGCCGCAGCCGAAGTTGCGCCCCGCCACCAGGATCCGGGCCCCCGCCGCGCCGGGATGGTCGAGCGGAAACCCCGGGCGAGGCCGGCCGCCGTCGTCGCGGCGCAGGTCGTGGAAGCAGGCCTCGACCTGCTCGGGCCGCGGGCGGGCGAGGAAGCGGGCGGGGATGATCTGGTCGGTGTCCACGTTGGCCAGCGGCAGGCCCACCGCGGGGGCGCGCAGGGTGGTGAAGGGCTGCATCGGCGGTCTCCTCAGGCCAGCAGGCGGCGGACGTCGGCGAAGCGGCCCTCGACCGCCGCCGCGGCGGCCATGGCGGGGCTGACGAGATGCGTGCGCACCCCCGGCCCCTGCCGCCCCTGGAAGTTGCGGTTGGTGGTCGAGGCGATGCGCTCCCCCGGCCGGCCGATGTCGCCGTTCATGCCCACGCACATCGAGCAGCCCGGGTCGCGCCATTCGAAACCCGCGTCCCGGAACACGGCGTCCAGCCCCTCGGCCTCGGCCTGCGCCTTCACCAGGCCCGAGCCGGGGACCACCCAGGCCGGCCGCGCGGTCTTGCGGCCGCGGACCACGCGGGCGGCCTCGCGCAGGTCCTCGATGCGGCTGTTGGTGCACGAGCCGATGAAGACCCGGTCGACCTCGATCCCCGCGATGGGCGTGCCGGGGGTCAGGCCCATGTAGGCGAGCGTGCGCGCCATCCCCTCGCGCGCCGCGGCCGAGGGGGCGTGCGCGGGGTCGGGCACGCGGCCGTCGATGGGGCTCGCGTCCTCGGGGCTGACGCCCCAGGTGACCATGGGCGCGAGGGCGGCGGCGTCGATCCGCGCCTCGCGGTCGAACACGGCGTCGGGGTCGGAGACAAGGCTGCGCCAATGGGCGAGCGCCCGCTCCCGATCCTCGCCCTGCGGGGCGAAGGGGCGGCCGTCGAGATAGGCGAAGGCGGTCTCGTCCGGGGCGACCATGCCGGCGCGGGCGCCGGCCTCGATCGACATGTTGCACAGGGTCAGCCGGCCCTCGATCGAGAGATCCCGCACCGCCTGGCCGGCGTATTCGATGACATGGCCGGCGCCGCCGCCGGCGCCGACGGCGGCGATCATCGCCAGCGCCAGGTCCTTGGCCGTCACCCCGTCGGGGACGCGGCCCTCGAAGGTCACCCGCATCGCCCCGGGGCGGCGCTGCCACAGGCACTGCGTGGCCATGACATGCGCGACCTCCGACTGGCCGACGCCGAAGGCGAGCGCGCCCAGCGCCCCGTGGGTCGAGGTGTGGCTGTCGCCGCAGACCAGCGTCAGGCCGGGCTGGGTCACCCCCTGCTCGGGGCCCACCACATGGGCGATGCCCTGCCGGCGGTCGCCCACGTCGAAGAGCGTGAAGCCGTGGCGCGCGGCGTTGGCGGTCATCCGGGTCAGCGCCCGGCGGCGCAGCGGCTCGGCCAGCGCCGCAGCGGCCCCTCCGGCGGAGGCGACGAAGTGGTCCGGCGTGCCGAAGGACCGGTCGGGCCGGCGCAGCGGCAGGCCCTTCTCCTCGAGCCTGGCGAAGCAGCCGGCGGAGCCGTCGTGCATCAGGTGCCGGTCGATGTAGAGCAGCGTGTAGCCGTCGGGGCGCTCGACCACCGAGTGGCTCGACCAGATGCGGTCGAGAAGCGTTCGGCCCTGATCCGGGCCCGGAGTTCGGCCTTGCATTCGGGGGGCGGTCATCGGGGGTCCTCCCAGGGGGCGTTCGGGCGCCCGTTCTCGTTGGGACCGGGGGGCCCGCGGGGGCCCGACCGGGTCGTCGCCTCGCGGGCGGCCTATTCGGCCGCGGTGCGCTCGGCCGCGTCGGCGGGGTCGCGGAAGGCGGTGCGCCGGCGGTCCCACTCGGCCGCGTCGAAGCGGGCGAAGAGCGCGCCGGGAGAGGTGGTGTTGGGCGGGAAGCGATCCTCCTTGAGATCGCGCAGCAGGCGGTCGCAGCTCTCGAAGATGCCGCGCAGCAGCAGGCCCGGCACGATCGAGACGGCGAAGCCCATCGCCTGCGCCTCGGCGATCGAGACGTCGGGGCTCTTGCCGCCGCGCACCATGTTGAGAAGGCAGGGGCCGTCGATGCGGCGGGGGATCTCGCGGACCTCGTCCATCGACTGGGGCGCCTCGACGAAGATCAGGTCGGCGCCGGCGGCGCGGGCCAGGGCGCCGCGCGCGATCGCCTCCTCGAACCCGGCGGGGCCGCGGGCGTCGGTGCGCGCGATGATGGTGAAGTCGGGGGAGCGGCGGGCGGCGACGGCGGCGCGGATCTTGGCGGCGAAGTCCTCGCGGCTCGCCAACTCCTTGTCGTCGAGGTGACCGCATTTCTTGGGAAAGGCCTGGTCCTCGATATGGATCGCGGCGACGCCGGCGCGCTCGAACTCCTGCACCGTGCGCCAGACGTTCAGCTCGTTGCCGTAGCCGGTGTCGGCATCCGAGATCAGCGGCAGGTCGGAGGCGTCCACGATGCGCCGGGCGTTGGCCGCCATCTCGGTCATCGTGACCAGGCCGTAGTCCGGGTAGCCGAGCGCCATCGAGGTGCCGGCCCCGGTCATGTAGACCGCCGGGAAGCCGGCGGCGGCCACCATGCGGCCGGTGATGCCGTCGATGGCGCCGGGGGCGACGATCATCTCGTCCTTCGCCAGCAGGGCGCGCAGGGTTGCGGCATGGGTCATCTGTCGTTCTCCGTGCAGGATCGGTCCGGCGAAAGGGCGGCGTCGAGCGTGTCCATCCCGAGGTCGTAGCGCAGGCGCATCCGGTCCGGCGGGGCCAGCATCTCGAGGTATTCGACCGCCCGCCCGTCGCGGGCGATCATCAGGCAGCGCAGGTCGATCAGCGCGGCGCCGACCGGCACCCCCAGCCGCGAGGCGGACAGCGGATCGGCCAGCGCCGCCGAGACCAGCTGCCGGGTCGCCGTCACCTCGGCGCCGGCGCGCTTGAGAAGGGCGTGGAGGGGCTGCTCGCCCAGCTCCGTCTCGGTCCAGGTGCGGCCGAGCGCTTCGGGGACGAAGGAGGTCAGGATGCCGAAGGGCGCCCCTTCCTGAAGGCGCAGGCGCACGGCGCGCTGGACCGGCGCCTCGGCCCCGCGCCACAGGCGCTGGCGGGCGAAGCCGCGGGCCTCGACGTAATCGAACTCCAGCACCCGGGCGACGGTCTCGGCGCCCATGGCGATGATGTTGTCCACGATCGAGCCGCCCGAGGCGTTCAGCGCCCTCATGCCCCGCACCCGGGTGCGCCGGCCCGATCCCCTCTCGATCAGCCCCTGCTCGTGCAGCGAGGTCATCGCCCGCCGCACGGTGATGCGGGACACGCCGTAGAGCTCGGTCAGCCGCTCCTCGGTCGGCAGGGCGTCGCCCTCGGCGTAGCGGCCCGACGAGATCGCGTCGGAGAGCACGAGATAGAGCTGGTGGTGCAGCGGCGCGCCCATCCCGCGGTCGAGCCCGATGGGCTCGATCCCCTGTTCGCCGTCGCGCTCGGATCCGCGTTTCATGCCCGCCTCATGCGCCGTGGCCTGCGGGCGCCGCTCCGCGCCGCAGCCGGCGGTCGATGGCGAGCAGGCCGATGTTGGCCCCGACCGCGAAGATCGAGATCAGCACCGCGATCGCCAGGATCGTCTCGACGTCATGCAGGTCGATCGCCTTCATCAGCAGGAACCCCAGCCCGCGCTGGGAGGCGAAGAGCTCGCCCAGCATCGACCCCAGAAGCGTCAGCGAGAAGCCCAGCCGCAGGCCGGCGAAGACCTCCGGCAGGGCGGCGGGCAGCAGGACATGGCGGGCGCGCTGGGCGGGGCTCAGGCGCAGGGCGCGGGCGGCGCGGATCTGCACGGCGGGGATGTTGCGCACCGCGTTGAGGGTGAACAGCGCCACCGGGATGATGCCGTGGAAGGCCCCGAAGGCGACCTTGGCCTGCATCCCCAGCCCGAACAGCAGCAGGATCACCGGGTAGAGCGTCACCTTGGGGATCGAGTAGAGCGTGACCAGCACCGGCTCGGCCGCCTCGCCCGCCAGCCGGCTGCCGCCCAGCGAAAGCCCGATCAGCACGCCCCCCGTCCAGGCGATCAGCAGCGCCTGCCCGAAGGCCGCCGCCGTCTCGGCGAGATGGGGGAGGAAGCGGGCCTGGCCGACCATCTCGACCAGGTGGGCGAGCGTGGGCGCGGGGGCGGTGATCGCGACGTCGCCGGCCAGCTCGTGCGCGAGCTGCCACAGCACGAGGATCGCCAGCGTCACGAGGGCCGGCCCGCGCAGGGCGCCCAGCGCCGAGGCGAAGGGCCGCGCGCCGGGGCGGGGGCCAGGTTCGGCGGCGACGGTCACAGGCCCCTCCGTTTCAGCATCCGGCGCTCCCAGGCGAAGACGGTCATGTTGAACGTCGTCACCAGCGCCAGGACGATCAGGATCAGCGCGTACATGCGCCGGTTGTTGAAGTTGTCGTAGGCGTAGGCGATCTCGTGCCCGATGCCCTCGGTCGACATGATGAACTCGCCGGCGATGACGCCGATGAAGGAATAGGCCACCGCCAGCTTCAGCCCCGACAGGATGTGCGGCGCCGCCGCCGGCAGGCGCACGCGCCAGATCTCGGCCCCCAGCGACAGGCGGTGAACCCGCGCGGTGCGCGCCAGCACCGAGGGCACCCGGTCGAGCCCGGCCATGGTCGCCAGGATCATCGCCACCATCGCGAACAGCGTCGCCAGCACGATCAGCGGCGCCCGCCCCAGCCCGAAGATGACGATCAGCAGCGGATAGAAGGCGATGTGGGGGATCGAGTAGTAGGAGGCCAGGAACGGCGACACCGCCCGGCGCAGCGGCGGCATCCGGGTCAGGGCGAAGCCCACGCAGAAGCCGCCGACGATGGCGATGACCATGGCGATGGCCACCGCCTCGACCGTCACGCCGAAGTGGCGCCAGAACTCCGGGTCGCCCAGCGCCTCGATCGCGCCGAGGACCATGGTCGAGGGCGCGACCACCATCGTGGGCGGGATCGCGCCGCTGCGGCAGGCGATCTCGAGCGCGCCGACCGCGCCCACGATGACGACCGTGCGCAGGATCGCGGCGGGCGTCATCGCGCGGCCCCCGCGGGCGCCTGCGCGCCCTGCTCCATCGCGCCCTGGCCCATCGCACGCAGGGACTCGCCGCGCAGGCGGGTCCACAGGCGCGAGGTGACGGCCCCGAACTCCGGCCGCTCCGCCAGGCTCGAGTCGCGCGCGCGGTCCCAGCCGGTCTCGACCACCTCGATGAAGCGGCCGGGGCGCGCGGACATCACCCCGATGCGGTCCGAGAGCAGGTTCGCCTCGTCCAGCGCGTGGGTGATCAGCAGCACCGTCGCCCCCGTCTCGCGCCACATGCGCAGCAGCTCGTCGCCCATCAGCAGGCGCGTCTGCTGGTCGAGCGCGCCGAACGGCTCGTCGAGCAGGATCAGCCGGGGCTGCATCACCAGGGTGCGCGCGATGCACACCCGCTGGCGCATGCCCCCCGAAAGCTGGCTGGGATAGGCGCGGGCGAAGTCGCGCAGGCCCATGAAGCCCAGCGCGAAGTCGACCCGCCGGCGGGTCTCGCCGGCCTCCACCCCCTCGCGGCGCAGGCCGAAGGCGACGTTGTCCTCGACCGAGAGCCAGGGGAAGGAGGCGTCCTCCTGGAACACCACCCCGACCCCGTCGGGCACCCGGCCCGCGATGCGCGCGCCCTCGAACTCGACCGTCCCCTCGGTGGGGGGAGAAAGCCCGGCGAGCACGTCCAGAAGCGTCGACTTCCCGCAGCCCGAGGGTCCCACGACCGAGAAGAACTCGCCCTTGCGCAGGTCCAGGTCGAGCGGCCCGAGCGCGTGCACGTCCCCCCCGCCCGAGCGTCCGGCATAGACCCGCGTGACGCCGCGCAGCCGGGCATGCGCCGGCGCCGCCGCCCCCGCCTCCGGCGGGGACGGGGCGACCGCGGCGAGCGCCGTCGCGCTCACTGGATCGCCTTTCCGTCGACGAAGCTCTCGTCCACGTAGGCGCTCCAGTCGAGCGGCAGCTCGACCAGGTCGACGGCGGCCATCATCTTGGCCATGCCGTCCATCGCCTCGTAGTCGAAGGCGCCCGGCTTCCACCAGTGCTCGGTCATCCCGCGGATGTTGGCGATGGCGGCGGCGACGATCTCGGGCTCCATCGCGTAGGCCTTCGCGATCAGCTGCGCGGCTTCGTCGGGGTTGTCGTAGATGAACTGCACGCCCTTCGCGCGGGCGGCGATGATGGCGCGGATGTCGTCGGGCCGCTCGGCCAGCATCTCGTCGGTGACGATCCCCACGGTCGAGGCCGAATAGGGCACCAGGGCGTTCATCCAGGGCAGCTTCTGGTAGGAGGTCCCCTCGGCTTCCTTCTTGGCGAAGATCGGCTCGGGGATGATGGCGACGTCGATCTCCTCCTGCTCCAGCGCCGTGAGCCCGGCCGAGAAGCCGCCGATGGCCACCATCTCGACGTCGTCGGCGGTGAGGCCGGCGTTGTCGAGAATGCCCAGGAAGATCGCCTCCGACACCGACTTGGGCCGAGAGAACACCAGGCGCTTGCCCTTCAGGTCCTCGACGTTCTCCAGCTTTTCGCCCGTCCGGGTCACCAGGTGGGCCGAGCTGCCCGAGGTCCCCATCATCACGATGCGGATCGGGAAGCCCTCCTTGATCGCGGAGATGGCGGCCGGCAGGGCGACCTCGGCGAAGGGGGTCTCGCCGGCCATCATGTTGCGCACCGAGGTGCCGCCGCCCTTCGAGGTGAGGATGCCGGTCACGTCGACGCCGGCCTCCTGGAAATAGCCCTTCTCCATCGCGACCGCATAGGGCGCGCCGTACATCAGCGAGCCGTAGTGCGTGACCACGATGTCCTCGGCCTGCGCCGGCGCGCCGAGGCCGGCCCAGGCCAGCGCGAGGGCGCCGGCCAGAGTTCGCGTGAGCTTCATGATCTCCTCCCTGGAGCGTCGGGTCGTCTGCGCGACCGAATCATTATGTTGTTATGACATTAGGTCATTGCGCTCCCGTCGCGTCAAAGGATTCCGTGCGCCCGCCCCCCGGCGCGTCGCGACGCGCCGGGGGGCGGGCTCTCTGTGCAGAACGAAGGGGACGGCCGGTCGCCGGCGGGGCCGAGGCGGGACCGCGCCGGCGCGCGGGAGCGGATCGTCCGGCCGGATCAGGACCCGCCGCGACGCCGCGGGCATCGTGCGCGGGGGAAGCGAGGTCGCGCGCCCGGGCCGGCGCGCCGCTCCGCCGGTCGCCGCGATGCGGCGCCGTCCGCCTCAGTCCTCGCCGGCGCCGCCCTGGGCCGCCTCGCGCGGGGTCAGCCCGTAGCGGTTGCGGAAGGTGGTCGCGAAGTGGCTGGAGCTGTTGAACCCGTGCTCGTAGGCCAGCAGCGTGATCGAGCGCGCGTCGCCCTTCAGCAGGCTGTCGTAGGCCCGCTGCAGCCGGCGGTTGCGCACCCAGGTCGAGACCGAGCTCTCGGCGCCCCGGAACAGCAGGTGCAGCGAGCGCAGCGACATCCCGTTGGCCGTGGCGATGCGTTCGGGCGTCAGCTCGGGATCGAGCAGGTTCGCCTCGATCCACGCCTTGACCGAGCGCAGGCGCGCCGAGGCGACCGCGCCCTCGGACATCGGCAGGTCGCCCTCGCCCGCCTGCAGCGTGAGCGCGAGGATGTCCATCAGCTGCTCGCCCAGCCGGGCCGAGACGTCCTGCGAAAGCTGCGGCCGCTCCGCCGCCAGCAGGGCGCAGAAGTCGACCGCGATCCGGCCCAGGCCCGAGGCCGTGTTCAGCTGGGCCGAGACCGGGGCCTTGCCCGTGGGAAACCGCTCGGCGAAGCCGTCGCGCGGCAGTTCGAGATACCAGGCCCGGATGTCGCCGCTCGAGCGCAGTTCGTATTGCTCGCCGGCGTGGAACACCGCGCCGCGGGCGACGTTGGTGACGTGGGAGGCGCCGCGCTGGCGCACCTCCAGCCGACCGCGCTGCATCAGCTGGACGTAGTAGCAATCCTTGTCCAGCCGGGCGAGGTGGGCCCGGTCGCGCCGGATCCGCTGTTCGGCCAGCGCGATGTCGGTCAGGACCGCGGCCCCGAAGGTCGCCTCGGCGATGGAGCCGCGGTAGTCCTCGGGCCGCGTGGCCTCGACGTCCACGTTGACGTAGACGTCGCAGATCGCCTCCTTCCAGGCGGCGTAGCGCTCGGACGGCGCATGGTCGTCGGTCGAGAATACGGTTCGCATGTGGCCCGCTCCCAAAGGCCTGCCGGATCGGCGTCGGGCCGGAGGCCCGCATGATCTTGAGCGCGCCGGAGGCCCGCATGATCTTGAGCGCGCCAGGGGCCCGCCTGATCCGTGGCGCGCCGGAGGCCCGCCTGATCGGTGTCGTCCGGGTCCGTTTCGACCTCTTCCGACATGAACGAGGCTAGTCAGCGCCCGTATCGGAGTCCAGCGCCCGCCCCGGCGGCTGCGCGCAGAGGCAAGTGTTTTGCGCGCTGGCGGAGGACGCGGCCGGGCGGATCGCTAGCTTCGCGTCCTCGAAGGAAGGGCCGCCGACGCGCCGGCCCCGGACGGCGGGCCCGCGGGCCCGCGCCCCCGGCGGGAGAGCAGGGACCGCATGCTGAAGACGACCAGGCCCGTGCGCCTCGTGCAGACGATCGACGACATCCGCGCGATCGAGGCCCAGCCCTACGAGACGCAGGTCACCGCCCGCAACCTGCACGACCTGTTCCGCGCCACCGCGCGCCATTGCGGCTCGGGTCCCGCGCTGACCGTGCTGCGCGCGCCGGATCCGCGCCGGATCGGCGTGACGCTGACCCATGAGGAGCTGCTGGAGGAGGTGACGCGCGCCGCCAACCTGTTCCACGCGCTGGGCCTGACCCCGCGCGAGGGCGTGGCGGCCTTCCTCTGCCCCACCCTGCCCGAGTTTCCCGCGCTGCTGTTCGGCGCCCAGGTCGCGGGCTGCGCCAGCACCATCAACCCCCTGCTCAGCCGCGAGGCCATCGTCGACCTGCTGTGCGCCCAGAAGGCGACGATCCTGGCGATCCCGACGGCCGAGCTGGACCGCGACTGCTGGGAGAAGGCCGCCGGCATCCTCAAGGCGGTTCCCAGCCTGCGCCGGGTGCTGGTGATCGGCGGCGGCGACGACCTGCCCGAGGGCTTCGTGGCGCTGGATCGCACGATGACCGGGGTCCGGGCGCGCTCGCTCGATTTCGCGCCCGCGGACGATCCCGACGCGGTCTGCGCCCTGTTCCACACCGGCGGCACCACCGGGCGGCCGAAGCTGGTGCAGCTGACCCACGGCAACCAGATCCACGCCGCCTTCGGCTTCGGCCAGGTCTACGGCTACGACGAGGCCGACACCGTCCTCAACGGCTTCCCCTTCTTCCATGTCGGCGGGACGATGACCGCGGGCCTGTCGGTGCTGGCGGCAGGGGGGCACATGATCGTGCCCTCCCCCTACGCCCTGCGCCCGCCCGAGGCGATCCGCAACATCTGGCGGCTGGTCGAGGCGTTCGGCGTCACCGTGGTCAGCGGGGTGCCGACCTCGATCGGGGCGATGACCGGGGCGTGGACGCCGGGGCTCGACCTGTCCTCGGTGCGCATGGCCGCGACCGGGGGCGCCGGGCTGCCGGCCGCGGTCGGGGCGCGGTTCCACAAGGTCACGGGCATCCGCATCTTCGAGACCTACGGCATGACCGAGGCCGCCGCCGCCATCGCCTTCAACCCCGGCCACGGCGCCCCCGTCCCCGGCAGCGCCGGCCTGCGCGCGCCCTATTCGGAAACCCGGATCCGGCGCATCGGCGCCGGCGGCCCCTGCGCTGCGGGCGAGGCCGGCATCGTGCAGATCCGCGGCCCCCAGGTCTTCCCCGGCTATCTCGAATCCCGCCACGACGCGGGCGTGCTGGACGCCGACGGCTGGCTGACCACCGGCGACGTGGGCTACCTGACGCAGGACGAGCGCCTGGTGCTGACGGGCCGCGAGAAGGACCTGATCGTCCGCTCCGGCCACAACATCGACCCCACCGCGATCGAGGACGTGGCCAATCGCGCGCCGGACGTCGAGATCTCGGCCGCCGTCGGGATGCCCGACCAGTATGCGGGCGAGGTGCCGGTGCTGTTCGTGGTCCCGCGCGCGGACATGGCCATCAACCTCCCCGCCCTCCAGGCCACCCTGGACGAGGGCCTGCACGAGCGCCCCGCCCGGCCGAAGCGGGTGATGGTGTTCGACGCGCTGCCGGTCACCGCGGTGGGCAAGCTGTTCAAGCCCGCCCTGCGCGAGCGGGCGATCGCCGAGAAGGTGCGCCTGGAGGTCGCCGAGCACTGCGGAGAGGGCGCCTCGGCCGACGTCCGCGTGGGGGCCGACGCGCAGGGGCGCACGGTGGTGGACGTGGTGGTCTCGGGCGCGGGAGAGCGCGCGCTGGCGGCGCTGGCCGATGCGCTCGC
>CAXGVP010000063.1:0-10946 GCA_964013055.1 uncultured Albimonas sp. | reverse complement strand
CCGTTTCGCGTTCGGGCGGCGGTCAGACCAGCCCTTCGGCCTTGGCGAAGGCCAGCGTGGCGTCGAGGCACTCCTCCATCGGCGCGAACAGGGCGTCGAGCTCCTGCTCGGTGATGATCATCGGCGGGCAGAAGCCCAGCGAGTCGCCCATCGCGCGCAGGATCACGCCGCGCTGGATCAGCTCGCCCATCAGCTTCGCGCCCAGCTTGCCGGCGGGCTCGAAGGCCTTGCGGCCGGACTTGTCGGGCGCGAGCTCCAGCGCGCCGATCAGGCCGACGCCGCGGGCCTCGCCGACCAGCGGGTGATCCTTCAGGCGGTCGAGATGGGCGAGGAAGGTCTTCGAGACCTGGCGAACGTGATCGAGGATCCTGCGCTCCTGGTAGATGCGGATCGCGGCGACGCCCGCGGCGCAGCCGACCGGGTGGCCGCCGTAGGTGAAGCCGTGGCCCAGCGTGCCGATCTTGCCGGTGTGCTGCTCGATCACCTCGGCCTGCTCGCGGCACAGCGCCACGGCCGACAGCGGCGCGTAGCCGCCGGTCAGCTGCTTGGCCAGCGACATCGAGGTCGGGTTGACGTTGTAGGTGTCCGAGCCGAACCACTCGCCCGTGCGGCAGAAGCCGTTGATCACCTCGTCGGAGATCATCAGCACGTCGTATTTCTCCAGCACCGGGCGGATCGCCTCGAAGTAGCCGGCGGGGGGGATGATCACGCCGCCGGCGCCCATCACGGGCTCGGCGATGAAGGCGGCCACGGTCTCGGGGCCCTCGCGCTCGATCAGTTCCTCAAGCTCGTGTGCGAGCCGGGCGGAAAAATCCTGCTCGGACTCGCCGTCCTCGGCCTCGCGCCAGTGGTGGGGCGTGCCGGTGGACAGGAACCGGTCCAGCGGCAGGTCCCAGTCGATGTGGTTGTAGGGCAGCCCGGTCATCGAGGCAGAGGCGATGGTCACGCCGTGATAGCCCTTGCGGCGGGAGATGATCTTCTTCTTCTCCGGCCGGCCGAGCGCGTTGTTGTAGTACCACGCCAGCTTCACCTGGGTGTCGTTGGCCTCGGAGCCCGAGGACTGGAAGATCACCCGGGCCATGCCCGGCGCCAGCTCCTTGATCTTCTCGGCCAGCTCGATGGCGGGCTCGTGGGAGCGGCCGGCGAAGAGGTGGTAGTAGGGCAGCTTGTGCACCTGCTCGGCCACCGCGTCGGCCAGCTCCTTGTCGCCGAAGCCCAGCCCCGCGCACCACAGGCCGGCCATCCCCTCGATGTATTCGCGGCCATGCTCGTCGTAGACGTAGACGCCCTTGCCGGTCTCGATCACATGCGGGCCGACCTGACGGTGGGCCGCGGCGTTGGTGTAGGGATGCAGCAGCGCCTCGACGTCGCGCGTCTGCATGTTGGTGAGCTGGAGGTTCATCGGAGGGCCTCGTTGGCAAGGGATCAAAAGGGCTACGCCCGCCCCCGGGGCCACGTCAATGGCGCGGATGATGCAGCGCGGCATGGCTCTGCGACCCGGTTTCGGCGCCCGCGCGGGCCGGGGCGAGGCGCCGGCCTGAAGGTCCCCCGCCAAGCCTTTGTCCGGACAGAGATAGGAGCGTATCGCAGACCGCCATGGACGCCGCGTCGGCGCGCCGATAAGGTCGCCGTACTTTCTGCCCCCCGCGGTCCTGCGGGGGGCGTTCTTGTGGAAGGGGCGCGTCGATGGCGGGCATTCTGGCGCTGGGGCTCGGCTATGTGTTCAGCCAGTTCTACCGGGCCTGCCTGGCCGTTCTGGCGCCTTACCTAACCGCCGATCTGGGGCTGGACGCGGCCGACCTGGGGCGCGCCTCGGGGGCGTGGTTCCTGGCCTTCGCGCTGATGCAGCTGCCGGTGGGCGTGGGGCTCGACCGGCTGGGGCCGCGGCGCACGGCGGGGCTGCTGTTCGGGATCTGCGCGGCCGGGGGCTCGGCGATCTTCGCGCTGGCCCAGGGGCCGGCGATGATCACCGTGGCGATGACCCTGATCGGGGCCGGCTGCGCGCCGGCCCTGATGGCGCTGTTCTACATCTACGCGCGCGAGTTCGACATGGCGCGCTTCGCCTTCCTCACCTCCTGCACCGTGGGCATCGGCACGCTGGGCAACATCGCGGGCACCGAGCCCTTCGCCGTCCTGATCGAGGCGGTGGGCTGGCGCGCGGCGATGGGCGGGTTCGCCGCCGTCTCGGCGCTGTCGGCGGTCGCCTCGCTGGTGCTGGTGAAAGACCCGGTACGGGTCGACCCCGCGGCGGGCGAGGGCCGCGACCGCGGCTTCCTGGAGTATTTCGAGCTGCTGCGGATGCCGGTGTTCTGGGCGCTGATCCCCATGGCGATCGTGAACTACGCGCCCGCCGCGGGCATCCGCGGCCTGTGGGCGGGCCCGTACCTCTCGGAGGTCTTCGCCCTGCCCCCGGTCGAGGTCGGCCGCGCCGTGCTGTGGATGGCCGTCGCCATGTCGCTGGGCGCCTTCTGCTACGGCCCGCTGGACCGGATCTTCCGCACCCGCAAGTGGATCGTGGCGCCGGGCAACCTGGCCGCGGCGGGCCTGTGCCTGGCGCTGGGGCTGTGGGCGGACGGCTCGGCGGCGCTGGCGACCGTGCTGCTGGCCGCCATCGGCTTCATCTCCGCCACCTACACCATCGTCATGGCCCACGCCCGGGGCCTCGCGCCGCTGCGGCTGGTGGGGCGGACGGTGACGATGATGAATTTCTTCGTGATGGCGGGCGTCGGCCTCGCCCAGCCGATCACCGGCGAGGTGGTCGAGGCCGCCCGCGCCGCCGGCGCGCCGCCCGCCGAGGCCTATGCCGAGGTCTTCATGCTCTACGCCGCCGCGATGGCCTTCGCGACGGTGGTCTACCTGTTCAGCCGCGACGCCAAGCCCTGAGCGTCCTCGCCGCCGGGGGTCTCGAGGTCGCGCAGACGATCCGCCCGGCGCGCGCCCCGAGAAAAGGTCTGGGAGGACCTCCATGGATATCGCCGCGTTGATGGTGATCTACATCCTCAGCCAGTTCTACCGCACCTTCCTCGCGGTGCTGGCGCCGGCGCTGACCGCCGACCTGGGCGTTACGGCGGCCGAGCTCTCGCATGCCGCGGGCTCGTGGTATCTGTTCTTCTCGCTGGCGCAGCTGCCCACGGGGGTGCTGCTGGACAGGTTCGGGCCGCGGCGGGTGGTGGGGACCTTCCTGTGCGGGCCGGCCTTCGTCGGGGCGCTGGTGTTCTCGCAGGGGCAGGACGCCTTCCAGCTGACCGCCGGGGTGGCGCTGATCGGGGTCGGCTGCGCGCCGATCCTGATGAGCGGCATGTTCCTCTTCGCGCGGCGCTATCCCCCCGCCCGCTTCGCCACGCTGTCGGGGCTGATGATCGGGGTGGGGGGCCTGGGCAACATCCTGGGCGCCGCGCCCTTCGCCTTCGCGGTCGAGGCCTTCGGCTGGCGCGAGATGATGGTGTTCCTCGCGGGCCTCGGCCTGCTTTGCGGCGCGGTCGCCTTCACGGTCCTGCGCGACCCCCCGCCCCTGCCGGCCGAGCCCGGCGCGAAGGACGCCGGCTTCCGCGGCTTCCTCGAGCTGCTGCGGATGCCGCTGCTGCTGGCGATGCTGCCGCTGGCGCTGACCAACTACGCGGTGGCCGGGGGCATCCGGGGGCTGTGGGCGGGACCGTACCTGGCCGACATCCACGGCTTCGACGCGGCCGCCATCGGCATGGCGACGCTGTGCATCGCCATCGCGATGATGACGGGGAATTTCGTCTACGCGCCGCTCGACCGGGTGTTCGGCTCGCGCAAGCCGCTGATCCTGTCGGCCAACGTGGCGGGGTTCCTGTGCGTCGCCTGGCTGGCGGTCGGATCTCCGGGGGCGTGGACCGCGGTGGCGCTGATGACCGCCTGCGGGTTCTTCGGCGCCACCTACGCCGTGCTGATCGCCCACTGGCGCAGCTTCGTGCCGCTGCGCCTGACGGGACGGGGCGTGACGCTGATCAACGTCACCGGGATGATGGGCACCGCGCTGGGCCAGTTCGCGACCGGCGCAATCTCGGGCAAGGCGCTCGAACAAGGGGAATTCGCCGACGGCTACCACATGGTGTTCCTGTGGTATGCGGGGACGCTGTTGATCGGGCTGACGGTCTATGCGCTGTGCGCCCGCGACGCCCGGCCCGACCAGGTGGCCAACTAGCCCCGCCCGTGAAAATCCATGATCCCCCATCTTGCGGCGGGGATCGCGGATAACTACGCTTCGCGCATGGGAAATGGGCCGCACCCGGGTGGAGCCGACATGCTGGACGGAAAGCGCATCCTGCTGGTCATCGGCGGCGGCATCGCCGCCTACAAGACCCCCGAGCTGGTCCGACAGTTCCGCAAGCGCGGCGCCGCCGTCGCCTGCGTGATGACCCGCGCGGCCGAGGAGTTCGTGGCCCCGCTGGCATTGGGCTCCGTCTCCGGCGCCAAGGTGTATCGCGAGCTCTTCGACCTGACCGACGAGGCGGAGATGGGGCATATCCAGCTCTCGCGCTCCGCCGACCTGGTGGTGGTGGCGCCGGCCACCGCCGACCTGATGGCGAAGATGGCCAACGGGCACGCGGACGACCTCGCCTCGACGCTGCTGATGGCCACCGACAAGCGGGTGCTGATCGCGCCGGCCATGAACGTGCGGATGTGGGAGCACCCGGCGACGCAGCGGAATCTTAAGACGCTGGAGCGCGACGGGATCCTGGTCGTGGGCCCCGACGAGGGCGACATGGCCTGCGGCGAATACGGCCCCGGCCGCATGTCCGAGCCGCCCGCCATCGTCGACGCCGCCGCCGCCGCGCTGGGCGGAGGGCCGCTCGCCGGCCGCCGCATCCTGGTCACCTCCGGCCCCACGCATGAGCCCATCGACCCGGTGCGCTACATCGCCAACCGCTCCTCCGGCGCGCAGGGCACGGCGCTGGCCAACGCGCTGCGCGACCTGGGCGCCGAGATCACTTTCATCACCGGACCCGCCGACGCCCCCCGCCCGCAGGGCGTGCAGGTGGTGGAGGTGGAGAGCGCGCGCGACATGCTCGCCGCGGTCGAGGCCGCCCTCCCCCCGCAGGGCGCCGCCGCCGACGCAGCCGTCTTCGCCGCCGCGGTGGCGGACTGGCGGGTGGCCTCGGCCTCGACCTCCAAGATCAAGAAGCAGGCCGGCGCCCCCGGCCCCGCGCTGGAGTTCGCCGAGAACCCCGACATCCTCAAGACCGTCTCCCGCTGGACCGAGGGCCGCCCCGCCCTGGTGGTCGGCTTCGCCGCCGAGACCGACGACGTCGTCGCCCATGCCACGGCGAAACGCCTGCGCAAGGGCTGCGACTGGATCGTGGCCAACGACGTCTCGCCCGCCACCGGCATCATGGGGGGCACGGAGAACGCCGTGATCCTGATCACCGCCCAGGGCGAGGAGCCCTGGCCCCGCCTGACCAAGACCGAGACCGCCCAGCGCCTCGCCCGCCGCATCGCCGACCATTTCAATGGCCCCGGCGCCGAAGACCGGGGGGCCGCGTGATGGAGATCGAGATCGCGCTGACCCGCCTTGCGCACCACGACCCCGCCCTGCCGCTGCCGGCCTACGAGACCGCGGGCGCCGCCGGCATGGACCTGCGCGCCTGCCTGCCTGGCGGCGGCGCGATCACGCTGGCGCCCGGCGCGCGCACGCTGGTGCCCACCGGCCTCGCCATCGCCCTGCCCGAAGGCTTCGAGGCGCAGGTGCGCCCCCGCTCCGGCCTCGCGCTGAAGAAGGGGCTGACGGTGGCCAATGCGCCGGGGACCGTGGACAGCGATTATCGCGGCGAGGTCGGCGTGATCCTGGCGAACCTCGGAGCCGAGCCCGTCGAGATCGCCCACGGCGACCGCATCGCCCAGATGGTGATCGCCCCGGTGACCCGCGGCCTCTGGCGCGAGGTCGAGACCCTGGACGAGACCGCCCGCGGCGCGGGCGGCTTCGGATCCACAGGCATCGGCGAAAGGACCCCCGGCTGATGCTGAAGCTGACCCGCAAGACCCTGCTGGCGATCGAGGCCGTGGTCGACATCGCCTACAACGCCCGCCCCGACCCCGTGCAGGCCCGCGACGTGACCGAGCGCCAGGGCATCCCCCAGCGCTATCTCGAGCAGGTGATGCAGGCGCTGGTCCGCGCCGGCGTCCTGAAGGGCGTGCGCGGCCCTCGCGGCGGCTACACGCTGGCGCGCGAGCGGCGGCGGGTGACGGTGGGCGACGTGGTGCGCGTGGTCTCGACGCTCGACGCCGAGGACGGCGACGCCGGGCCCGCCAGCGCGCTGGGCGCCTCGGTCGTCTCGCCCCTGTGGGACGAGATGCAGCGCGACCTGCTCGACCGGCTCGACCGGATCACCATGGAGGACCTGTGCCGCGAGGCCCAGCGCCAGGAGGTTCCGCGCGCCGACGAGACGCGCCCCGACTTCACGATCTGAGCGCGGGGGGCCGCGCGACTCGCCCCCCTCGCCGCTTGCGCGTATATGGATGCCAACCGCGCCGCGCGCCGGATCCCCCTCCGGTCCCGCAGGCGCAGACCCCAGCGAGGGAGGACCCCGCATGACCGCCGACAGGCACGCCGCCGCCGTCCCCGAGCCCAGCCACGAGCCGAACCCGGGCCGGTTCACCCCTCCGCGCGGGCGGATCTACGACGACATCACCCAGACCATCGGCTCGACGCCGCTGGTGCGCCTGTCGCGCCTGGCGGTGGAGCGGGACCTGAAGGCCGAGATCCTGGCGAAGCTGGAGTTCTTCAACCCGATCTCCTCGGTGAAGGACCGCATCGGCGTCGCGATGATCGACAGCCTCGAGCGGACCGGGCGGCTGGGCCACGACACCACCGTCATCGAGCCGACCTCGGGCAACACCGGCATCGCGCTGGCCTTCGCCTGCGCCGCGCGGGGCTACAAGCTGATCCTGTGCATGCCCGAGAGCATGTCGATCGAGCGGCGCAAGATGCTGGCCCTGCTCGGCGCGCGGCTGGAGCTCACCGACCCCGCCAAGGGCATGCGCGGCGCCATCGAGCGGGCCGAGGAGCTGGCCTCCGAGATCGGCGACGCCGTGATCCCCCAGCAGTTCGAGAACACCGCCAACCCCGCGATCCACGAGGCGACGACGGCCGAGGAGATCTGGACCGACACCGACGGCCACATCGACGTGTTCATCTCGGGCGTCGGCACCGGCGGCACGCTGACCGGCGTCGGCCGGGTGCTGAAGCACCGCGCGCCGCATGTGAAGATCGTGGCGGTGGAGCCGGAGGATTCCCCCATCCTCTCGGGCGGCGAGCCCGGCCCCCACAAGATCCAGGGCATCGGCGCGGGCTTCGTGCCCGGCAACCTCGACCGCGCCCTGATCGACGAGGTGCTGACCATCGGCAACGAGACCGCCTTCGACATGGCCCGCAAGCTGGCGCGGCTGGAAGGCATCCCGGGCGGCATCTCCTCGGGCGCCGCGGTGGCCGCGGCCCTCGAGATCGCCGAGCGCGAGGAGATGGCCGGCAAGCGCATCGTGGTGATCCTGCCCAGCTTCGCCGAGCGCTACCTGTCCACGCCGCTGTTCGAGGGCCTCTGAGCGCCCGTCCCACGCCTCCCGACGGCGGAGGCTGGGCGGCGCCCCGGACCTGATCCGGGGCCTCTCGCCGCCCGCGACACGCGCGAGGCCCCGGGTCGAGCCCGGGGCCCGCGACCGGCGCGTGCGATCCACCCGGCCCCCGGCGCAGACGCCTCCGCAAGGCCGAGCGGCCCTTGCCGGTGGCGCCTCTCCCGGCCTAGGCTGACATACCCATCGGTATGTCGAGGAGCCGCCCATGTACCCCGTCGTCCGCGTGATCCGCGAGATGCGCCGCGCCGGCCGCCTGCCTCCGCTGGCGCCGGGCGAGACGCATGTGACCCGCACCCGCTGCTGGCCGCAGGACCTCGATACGGCGTGGGAGCTCAACAACGGGCGCTCGCTGACGCTGTTCGACATGTCGCGCATGGCGGTGCTGCGCCGCTGCGGGGTGATGGAGCTGATGAAGGCCCGCGGCCTCTCGATCGCCGTAGCCGGCTCGGCGGTGACCTACCGCAGGCGGGTGCGCCTGATGGACCGGATCGAGCTGCACGCCACCGTGGTCGGCTGCGACGCGCGCTTCACCTATGTGGACCATGTGCTCTACGCCAACGGGGTCCCCGCGCACGGGCTGGTCGCGCGCATGGCGCTGTTCGACGCCTCGGGCATCCGGTCGCCGGGGGAGCTGTTCGCCGACCGGCCCGAGCCCGGCTGGCGCGCCCCCCTGCCCGAGCCCGTCGCCGCCTGGGCCGAGGCCGAGATGCTGCGCCCCTGGCCTCCTGCGCCCGCCCCGGCCGCGCGCGCGGCCGCCTGAAGACGCCCCGCTGACCGACCGGTCAGGGAGCATTGGACATCGCCTGCGACGGGCGTATGGTGCGGCGCCGCAGGGGCGGCCGTCGGCGCCACGCCCGGCCCGCCCGCGAGACAGAACAAAACGGGAGAGACCCAGCCATGCCCAGAGACGCGCTTCCCAAGGAGATCGTGATCCTCTCCGGCGCCCGCACCGCGATCGGCACCTTCGGCGGCTCGCTGGCCGGCACGCCTCCGACCGAGACCGGCGCCCAGGTCGCCAAGGCCGCCATGGAGCGCGCCGGCGTCGACCCCGCCCGGATCGGCCACGTCGCCTACGGCCACGTCATCAACACCGAGCCGAAGGACATGTACCTCAGCCGCGTGTCTTCCATCGGCGCGGGGATCCCGGATTCCGTTCCGGCGATGAACGTGAACCGGCTGTGCGGCTCGGGCGCGCAGGCCATCGTCTCGGCGGCGCAGTCGCTGCTGCTGGGCGACGCCGACTTCGCGCTGGCCGGCGGCGCCGAGGCGATGTCCCGCGGCCCCTACATCCTGCCCGCCGCCCGCTTCGGCCAGAAGATGGGCGACATCAAGGGCATCGACATGATGGTCGGCGCGCTGAACGACCCATTCGGCCACGGCCACATGGGCATCACCGCCGAGAACGTGGCGGCCGAGCACCAGATCTCCCGCGAGGAGATGGACGCCTTCGCGCTCGAGTCCCAGGCCCGCGCCAAGGCCGCCATCGAGGCCGGTCATTTCAACGAGCAGATCGTGCCGATCGAGGTGAAGAAGGGCCGCGACATGGTCGCCTTCGCCACCGACGAGCATCCCCGGATGACCTCGGCCGAGGCGCTGGCCGGCCTGCGCCCCGCCTTCAAGAAGGACGGCATGGTCACCGCGGGCAACGCCTCGGGCATCAACGACGGCGCCGCGGCCCTGGTGCTGGCCGACGCCGAGGCCGCCGAGAAGGCGGGCCTGAAGCCCCGCGCCCGGATCCTGGGCTACGCCCACGCCGGCGTGCGCCCCGAGGTGATGGGCATCGGCCCGGTCCCCGCCGTCCAGACGCTGATGGAGCGCACCGGCCTGACCGCCGCCGACTTCGACGTGATCGAGTCGAACGAGGCCTTCGCCGCCCAGGCCTGCGCGGTGAACAAGGGCCTTGGCCTCGACCCGTCGAAGGTGAACCCCAACGGCGGCGCCATCGCGCTGGGCCACCCCGTCGGCGCCACCGGCGCGATCATCACCGTCAAGTGCCTCTACGAGCTGGAGCGCATCGGCGGCCGCTACGGCCTGGTGACGATGTGCATCGGCGGCGGCCAGGGCATCGCCATCGCGATCGAGCGCCTCTGACCCCGCCGCGGATGCGCCCGGCCGTCATGCGCCGGACGCATCCGTGACCATTTGCGGGCGGCGGTGGATGTTCCCCGCCGCCCGCTTACATTTCACGGCGTGGAATAGAGCGCCGCTGAATCGGCGCGTCCGAGTGAGGAGACCCGTGCCATGGCCAACGCCCCGACCGACGACAAGTATGCCGAGCTCTCGAAGCAGATCGACGACCTGCGCCTGGACCTCGCCCAGATCACCGAGACCATGGGCGAAGTCGCCCGGGCCGAGGTCGACGAGGCGACCGGCCGGGTGAAGGGCGCCGCGCGCGAGGCCAAGGCCCGCGGCCGTCGCGCCGCCCGCCGCGCCCGCGCCGAGGCCGACCGCGACATCGAGATCGCCCAGGACTACGTGCGCGAGCGTCCGCTGACCGCCGTCGCCGGCGCCGCCGCGCTGGGCCTGGTGTTCGGCTTCCTGACCGCGCGCCGCTGATCCGGCGCGGCGCCACCCGGGCGAGGAGGGGGACACGATGAGGCCGAGACGAGGACCACCCGGCGCCGCCGGCGGCATGGCCGGCATGATCCGCGGCCTGGGCGACCAGGTGGCGGTGGAGGCCGGGCGCGCGGCAAGCGTCGGCGCGGCCTCGGTGGTGGCGACGGCGAGCCCGCCGCTCGCCTTCGCCTTCTTCGCCGCGGGCGCCTGCACCTGCCTGACCATCGCCGGCCTGATCTGGCTGGCGGGGCTCTATGGCTGGGTGATCGCGCTGGCGATCGCGGGCGGGGCCTACGCCTTCGTCGCCATCGTGATCTTCGCCGCCAACGGCTGGCGCCTGTCCTCGCCCACGATCCCGGCCGCCGCGGTGGCCCCGGTGGTCGCGGCCGCCGAGGCGCAGGGCGTGGCCGAGGGCGCCGCGGGCCTGCCCCCCGGCGCGGGGGCGCGCGCCGGCCTGCCCCCGGAGCCGGCCGTCTCGCAGTTCGAGCGGGACCTGGAGCTTGCGATGATGGCCGCGGCCGCCTTCCGCGACGCCGCCGACATCGGCCGCACGCTGCGCGGCCCCGGCCGTCGCCGCCGCCGGCGGTTCTGACGCTCGCCGCTTCGACCGAGGCGCCCCTGCCGCAACGCAGGGGCGCCTTTTCGCCGACCGACCGCGGCCCGCAGACCCCGACCGCCGGGCACGGGCGCGCCGCAGCCCGCCGATCCGCAACACGTCTTGCGGCGCACAGAGCGCCGCGGCTCCGCGGGGCGGTTTCCGCCTCGCGGGAAAGCCGCCCGCCGCGGTCCGCAGGCGG
>CAXGVP010000062.1:0-10989 GCA_964013055.1 uncultured Albimonas sp. | reverse complement strand
GGCCTTGGGTCCTACGCGATCCAGCTGATCAACACCGCCGGCGCCAACGCCATCGGCGTGATCTCGGATGAATCCAAGCGGCAGTTCGTGCTGGATCTCGGCGCCAAGGGCGTCCTGAACCGCAAGGACTTCAACTGCTGGGGCCAGATGCCGACCGTGAACTCGGACGAGTACAAGGCCTGGTTCAAGGAGGTGCGCAAGTTCGGCGCCGCCATCTGGGAGATCACCGGCAAGGGCAACAACGTCGACATGGTGTTCGAGCACCCCGGCGAGTCGACCTTCCCGACCTCGGTCTTCGTGGTGAAGCGCGGCGGCATGGTGGTGATCTGCGCCGGCACCACCGGCTACAACCTGACCATGGACGCCCGCTATCTCTGGATGCACCAGAAGCGCGTGCAGGGCTCGCACTTCGCCAACCTCAAGCAGGCCTCGGCGGCGAACAAGCTGATGGTCGAGCGTCGCCTCGACCCCTGCATGTCCGAGGTGTTCCCCTGGGACGAGATCCCCGAGGCGCACATGAAGATGCTCCGCAACGAGCACAAGCCCGGCAACATGTCGGTGCTGGTCTCTGCGAAGACCACCGGCCTGCGCACCTTCGAGGACGCGCTGGAGGCCTCGCGCAGCTGAGGCCGCCGCGGCCCTGACATCGACGACCGACCCGGGCGCCCGGCGGATCCCCTCCGCCGGGCGTCTGGCGTTCGCGGGAGGGGTTTCGGGGAGGGGTCTGCGGGCCCCGGCGGGGCGACTCAGGGGGGCCGGCAGGGGGCTTCACGGGGCGGTCCAGGGGCCGGATTCGGGGGGCGATTCAGCCGATTCGAAGGAGTCTTAACATTCATATTTCGTTCACTTATAATGAAATCAATGGCTTGCAAAACCGCTCCCCACCATTTCGGGGGAATTTCGGTTTCGCCCGGATCGCCTAGAAAGGGCGACATGGTGCAACCATGAAAGGGTTCGAACCGAACAAGAAAAGCGTGCCAGGTCCGGACTGCATACCGCGACCGGCAAGGGGCGGACGGGGGCACCCCACCCCGTCAGGATGGACGCCGGGCTTCCCCAGCCGGCGAAGGAACCGAGGGCGATCCCCAGCGCCCGGGTTCACGCTCCATCAGGCCCTGGCGACGGCCGTCAACCCCATGACGGGACCGTCGCCTGCCGGCGCGCGCGGCCGGATCATGTTACTGCGGCCGGGAGGCGTCGTGCGTGGCGTCTCTCTCGCCGGACAACCCTGGGGGGCTCCTGACCCCAGGGTAGCGTTTCGTATGTCCGGCATCCGGTGGGCGCGTCCCGGCCGTCATCTCCTATCTGCCGAGGGCGAATCGCCCGTCGGCGCGCGAGTCGATTCGCAGCGTACGGATGCCATGGCGTCCGGCGAGCGGCGCGGCTATGGTCGGGCGAACGCCCCAAACCGGCGCCTGACGCCCGAAATGGCCGACCCCGCGGATGACTGACCGAATAAAATCCATCATCGAGGGCCTTCCGGAGTTCCGGAAAGTTGAGGACATCCGGCTTTTCGCCGATCTTGTCCGGGACGTCTATGACGTCGACCATGTCGTGTACGTGGTCGTCTCGTTCGGGGGAGGCGCCACGTTCGGGGACTACCAGTTCGCCGAGATCACCTATCGGGCGGACTGGTCGCAGCGCTACCTGGAGGAGAACTACAAGGAAGCGGACCCCACGGTCGTCGGAGCTGTGCAGAGCTTCACGCCGCTTGATTGGAAGCGGCTCGACTGGAGCCCCAAGAAACGCCGCAAGCTGATCCTCGAAGCAGTGGATGCGGGCGTTGGAAACCAGGGCTACACGGTCCCCGTGAGGGGGCCGAACGGGCAGTTCGCCGTCCTGACCATCAACAAAACGTGCACCGACCGCGTCTGGGAGCGGTACATCGCCGAGACCGCGAGCGACTGGCTGTTGGTTGCGAACTTCATGCACCAGAAGGTGCTTGAAATCTTTGACGTTCGTAACGAGCAGGAATTCGCCGCGTTGTCGCCAAGGGAAAGGGACGCCCTGGCGATGATCTCGTCCGGCATGAGCCGTAACCAGATCGCTGAGAACCTAAAAATATCTGAAAACACCCTGAGGGTTTATTTAGACAGTGCCAGGAACAAGCTTGGCGGTCTGAACATGCCCCATGCTGTCGCAATTGCAGTAAGAACAGGCATCATCAATATTTGATGCGATGATAGAATTCGCCGATTTCGTTCATCGTCTATTCACGTAGACGATGACAATTCATTGGGCACTGTCTTTCCGAGGAGTGCCCAACTCATGATCCGCTACGTCTACGCTCACGAACTGCACAAGTATCCCTCCCTCGTGGATGAGATGTTCCGCGACCGGTCTTCCCAGTTTAGGGACCGCATGAAGTGGGACGTCACCGTCGACGAGAACGGTTGGGAGCGTGATCAGTACGATACTCTGGCGCCGCTCTACATCATCTATGAGCGGGAAGACGGCAGCCACGCCGGATCGGGCCGGCTGATGCCCACCACCGGCCGCACCATGATCGGCGAGCACTTCTCGCACCTGACCGACGGCGTGGTGATCCAGTCGCCGACGATCTGGGAAATCACCCGCCTGTGCATCTCGCCCAGCGTGAAATCCCGCCGTGAGGCGATGAAGGTCACCTCCTCGCTGCTGCTCGCCGGCATCGACGTCGGCCTGCGCTTCGGCCTGGAGTTCTACGTGGGCGTCTTCGACGAGCCGATGCTGCGCGTCTACAAGGGCCTGGACTTCACGCCCGACGTGATGGGCAAGTCCGGCGAGGAGCGCCGCGCGATCTGCGCCGGCCTGTGGCCCTGCACCGAAGAGGTCCGGGACGCCATGGCCCGCAAGGTCGAGGAGCACGAGCAGATCGCCGAGGCCGCCCAGGTCGTGGAGTTCGCCGTCGGCGCCTGACCCCGACCCTCGACGCAAGACAGTCCCCCCGGTCCGCGACGGCATGCGCCCGTGGACCGGGGCGGGATCCCGGCCCGCGCCGACCCGCCCCACCGGGTGACGGCCGCGACAGGATCCTCCGGGACCGACGCGTCGACCGCACGGGCGATCCGCTTTTCGCCCGGGTTCCGTCCGCAGCGGCCCCCCCCCTGGCCGTGAGGGACGCCGACCCCGACGTCGCGATCCGCGCGGCGTCCTGAAGGCCCGGCGCCGCATCCCCAGCGGCGCGCCCGGGCCCCCGGCGCCGCTCCTTGCGGCGCCCTCGACCCCAGCGCCGCCTCCCGCGGCGCGCTCGATCCCAGCGCCGCCTCCCGCGGCGCGCTCGACCCCAGCGCCGCGGCATATGCGGCGCAAGCGTCCCCCGGATCCGGCGTTCCCCTTGCGCCGGGCCGGCCGATGTCCGGGACCGGCCGCCGCCCCCTTCGGCGGCCTCTCCCTGGAAACGGGACGTCAACGAATTCCGTGAATCGATCGCGGACCCAACGGCACGGCCCGGCCGGCGCGACCTGCGCCGCCTCGCCTCCCGCCGCCGCGATCCCCGTCTCCGGCCTCTCCAGGGGCTGGAGCCGCCCGAACCCCGCCATGTCCCCGGCGGATCGGGCGACCGTCCGACGGCCGTTCTGCACGTTTCGGCCCCGGACGTCGCCGCCGCCTCCCTCGCCCTGCACGGCGGGGGACCGCGGCGGCCGGTCCTCGCGCCAGCCGTCCTGCACGACGGTCTGCGCGGCGACCGAGGGGCGCGGGGTCCTTCCTGCACGAAGGCCCCCGCGGTCCCCGTCCCGCGCCCCGGCGACCGCCGCGGGCCGGCCCGCACGGGGCCGGAGCGACCGGCCGCTCCCCGCCCCCGCGCCGAGCCCCACCGCGCCTCCCGCAGACTCGGCGCCTTCAGGGGGGAGGCCGGCAAACCCGTGGAAAAATTCCCCAGTGCCGCCAGGAAGATGAGCCGATCGCCCTCGCCAGATCTGGGGAGGAGGAATTGGCGACTGCCGCGGCGACCCCCGGCGCGGCACTCTAGCCTTGCCGCATCTCCACAGCTCCCCAGAGGGCCGGGAGGGGCGGCTCGGATGGGGACCTGCAAAAGGGGACGGACCATGGCTCAGGACTGGATCATCGATGTGCTGGCGGATCTGCGGCAGTACGCGATTCGGAACTACCACATGCGCCTGGCGGAGCAGCTCGACGACGCGATTCTCGTCGCGGCGACCGAGCTGCGGGCGGCTGATTCGGCGCTTCAGACCGATTCGAATCGCCTCCACGAGGCGTCGGAGGGCCCGATTCCCCTGTTCGGACCCCTGTCCGGAGGGCGCGGCGAAAAAATATTCGGCCCCGCCTGACGCTCCGGCGGCGGGCAGGCCCGCCGGAGGGCGCCGGGCGCGTTACTTGCGCGCCCCCGCCATTACTTGCTCCGGCCTGACACAGGTCGGCGGCGAGCCCCGCGCCCCGGGAGGCGGGTGCGGGGCCCTTTCCCGTGGAGGAATGCAATTTAAAGTTGAGATGTTCTGGTGGTTCGCTACCCTGACGCATGGAACAGAACGCGGCGGGGTTGGCCGCGCTTCCGGATCCGCAGGAGGCAGGCGCCGCGGGCCGACCCCGCGCCCAAGCGCCTCGCGGAGGCGTGTCGCCGGAGGCCGGCCGGGCGAGGGCGACACCCAACCCATGACGGACAAGCTCAACGAGATCGTCGAACAGGTGCTGACCCTGACCACGCAGCCGGACCTTTCCCGGCTGCTCCGACAGGTCCGCAAGGCCTATGACCTCGACAACTGCATCTACTATGCGTTGAATCTCGGCGGTCCCCGCGGCGGCGAGGAGTTCGGCGCGATGACCTATCAGGAGGCCTGGCACCAGCGCTACGAGGAGGTCCGTTACCGCGATTTCGATCCGGTGGTCTCGGCGGCGCTGGGCGGCTTCGCGCCGATCGACTGGCAGACGCTGGACTGGTCCGGCCGCCCGGTGCGCCGGCTGCTGTCGGAGGCGAACGAGTTCCGCGTCGGAAACCACGGCTACACCATCCCGATCCACGGCCCCAACGGCCAGTTCGCGATGTTTTCCGTTTCAAAACAATGCGCCGAGCGCCGCTGGAACCTGCTGCTGGCCGAGAGCGCACAGGACCTGCTGCTGATCGCCCATCACGTCCACCGCCGGGCGCTCGAGATCACCGGCGCCGCCGAGATCCAGCCCCCGCCGCCCCTCTCCCCGCGGGAGCGCGACGCGCTGGCGCTGATGGCCGAGGGGCGGTCGCGCGCGCAGGTCGCCCACAAGCTCAAGATCTCCGAGAGCACGCTGCGGGTGTATCTCGACAGCGCCCGTCACAAGCTGGGCGGGCTGAACGCCGTGCATGCGGTGGCCCTGGCGGTGAAGAGCGGAGCGGTTAAGATTTGATGAATACTTGAGCAGCGCGCGCTGCCTTAATATTATAACTCATTATTAGTAAATTCGACGCATTTACTTGTCGCATCCCGACAAGGAGCGTCGTCATGATCCGTTTCATCTACGGAAAGGACCTCGCGTCCTTCCCCCGCCTGACCGACACCATGTTCCGCGACCGTGCGGGGCAGTTCCGCACCCGCCTCGACTGGGCGGTGAGCGTCGACGCCCAGGGCCGCGAGCGCGACCAGTATGACGTCGACCGCGCCCTCTACTGCATCTACGAGCTGCCCGACGGCACGCACGGCGGCTCCGGCCGGCTGATGCCGACCACCGGGCCGACGATGGTGAACGAGCATTTCTCCCACCTGCTGGGGGGCGAGATCACCTCGCCGCTGGTGTGGGAGAGCACGCGGTTCTGCGTCTCGCCCCGGCTGACCGGGGGCGCGGCGGCGGCCTCGCGCATCTCGACCGCGCTGATGCTGGCGGGCTGCGAGGTGGCGCTGCGCTTCGGCCTGGCCAACTTCGTGGCGGTCTTCGACAGCCCGATGCGGCGCATCTACCGCTCGACCGGCTGGCCGCCCGAGATCCTGGCCGAGCAGGGGGAGGGCAAGCGCAAGCTGTGCCTCGGCCTGTGGGAAGTGTCCGAGGAGGCCCGCCAGGCGATCCTCGACAAGGCGCCCAGGGGCCTGGACCTGGGGCCGATTCCGGCGCCGCTGCCGATGGTCGCGCCCGCGCCCGCCGAGGCCCCCGCGCGCCACGCGACCGCCGCCTGAGACCCACGGGCCCACGGGTGGGCGGCGCGGGCGGGACCTTGCGCCGCTGCGACGGGACCGGGTCGGGCGCGCTAGGCTGCGCGCCATGGCACACGATCATTCGCATCATTCCCATCACTCGCACGGCCACGGGCATGCCCACGGCCACCTGCACGGCGGCGACGGCCGGATCGGCTGGGCGGCGGCGGTCAACATCGGGCTGACGGTCGTGCAGATCGTGGCCGGGGTGCTCTCGGGCAGCCTGATGCTGATCGCGGACGCGCTGCACAACCTCTCCGACGCGATGTCGTTGATCATCGCCTGGGCCGCGCGGCGCATCGCCCGCCGGCCGGCGGACGACCGGATGACCTACGGCTACGCCCGGGCCGAGGTGGTGGCCGCCCTGATCAACTTCACCACGCTGATCGTGGTGGGCCTGTATCTGGCCTGGGAGGCGATCGCGCGGATGTTCGATCCGCAGCCGATCGAGGGCTGGACGGTGGTGATCGTGGCCGGCGTGGCCTTGGTGATCGACGTGATCACCGCCGCGCTGGTCTATGCGCAGGCCAAGGACAGCCTCAACATGCGCGCGGCCTTCCTGCACAACCTTGCGGACGCCGGCGCCTCGGTCGCGGTGATCCTGGGCGGGATCGTGGTGATCGTCTGGGACTGGCGGATGGTCGACCCGCTGCTGACGCTGCTGATCTCGGCCTGGGTGCTGCGGCACGCGCTGATGGAGATGGGCGAGACGGTGCGCATCCTGATGAACGCCGCCCCCGACAGCCCCTCGGCCGAGGAGGCGCGCGACACGCTGGCGGGGCTCGAGGCGGTGGCGAGCGTCCATCACCTGCACCTGTGGCGCCTGGACGAGCGGCGCCTGTCGCTGGAGGCGCACCTGGTCAGCCGGGCCGCGACGCCGGGAGAGCTGGCGGCGCTGCGCCGGGCCGCCCGCGCCGCTCTGGACGAGCGTCACGGCATCAAGCACGCGACGCTGGAGATCGAGCATGTCGACGACGCCTGCGAGGCGCGCGACGGCGGCGCGCCCTCGGCGGCGGAGGGGCGGCCGGCGGTGTGATCACAAGGCGCTCAGGGCGCAGTTGGACGCCTTTGCGGCGGCTGTGATCCCAGGCGGTGGGCGTGGCGCCGGAGGCCCCGGGTCAAGCCCGGGGCGCCCGTGGGGCGGGCGGCGGACTATCCCGGAAATCAGGGACTTGGGGCGCGGCCGGGGTCAGCCTCGGGCCGGTTCCGTGCGGCCCCGGCGGTCGGAGCGCAGGGCGGCGTAGAGCACATGGCTCCGCCAGCGGCCGGCGATCTGCAGGTAGCTCTGCGCCACGCCCTCGTATTTGAAGCCGCAGCGCTCCAGCAGCGCGCGGGAGGGGGCGTTCTCCGGCAGGCAGGCGGCCTCGATGCGGCTGAGGTCGAGGGACCCGAAGGCATGCTCGCGGGTGGCGGCGAGCGCCTCGGTCATGTAGCCGCGCCGGGCGAAGGGGGCGCCGATCCAGTAGCCCACGGTGCCGGCCTGGGCCGGGCCGCGGCGGATGTTGTCGAGCGTGATCGCGCCGAGCAGCGTGTCCGCGGGCAGGTCGTCGGCGCCGTTGGCGAAGATGAACAGCGGCGCGCCGCGGCCGTCCTCGATCATCCGTTTCGCCCAGACCACGCGGTTGCGGAAGGCGCCGCGGGTCAGGTGGTCGCGCGCCCAGATCGGCTCCCAGTCCTTGAGGAACGGCTCGCTTTCGCGGCGCAGGCGGGCCCAGGGGACCTGGTCGGCCATCTGGGGCGGGCGCAGCACGAGCCGCGGCGTGATCAGCCGCAGCGTCGGTCTCCGCCCCAGGAGCACCGCCCCCTTACCCCGCGAGGCGGGCGAGCAGCGCGTCCGGGTCCGGGGTCGTCGCCACCGGACCGTAGAGCGCCAGCGCCAGCTTGCCCGAGCCCGCCATCCGCGCCGCCGCGTCGCGGGCGGCGGCGGCGTCGACGGCCTCGATCCGGGCCACGGTTTCTTCCTGCGGCCAGACCCGGTCCCAGATCAGCAGGGAGCGGGCCAGCCGCTCGCACCGCCCGAACGGGCTTTCGAGACCCATCAGCAGCCCGGCCTTGAGCTGGGCGCGGGCGCGGGCGGTCTCTTCCTCGGTGGTCTCGGAGGCGGCGCGGTGCATCTCGTCGGCCACCAGCTCCGCCAGTCCCTTGATCTCGCCGGCGCCGGTGCCGGCGTAGATGGTCATCAGGCCGGTGTCCTCGTGGGCCGAGGCCTGGGCGAAGATCGTGTAGCACAGGCCGCGCTTCTCCCGCGCCTCCTGGAACAGGCGGGAGGACATGCCGCCCCCCAGCAGCACCGACAGCACCTGGCCGGAGTAGAGGTCGTCGGCGTTCCAGCCCGGCGCCTCCAGCGCCAGGGTGAAATGGGCCTGCTCGAGGTCCTTCACGAAGCGCTTCTCGCCGCCGATGAACTTCGCGGGCTCGGCCGGGAGGAGGTCGCGGCGTTTCAGGTGGCCGAAGAGGCCCTCGACCTGCTTGACCAGCGCGTCGTGGTCCACGTCGCCGGCGGCGGCGATGACCATGCGCTCAGGCGCGTAGCAGCGCTCGACGAAGCCGCGCAGCTCGGCCTCCCCGATGGACTTGACGTGGTGGGTCTCGCCGAGGATCGGGCGGCCGAAGGCCTGCTCCGGATAGGCGGTTTCCTGCAGCCAGTCGAAGATGATGTCGTCGGGCGTATCCAGCGCCTGGCCGATCTCCTGCAGGATCACGCCGCGCTCGAGCTCGATGTCCTCGGCCGAGAAGCGGGGTTTGGTGAGGATGTCGGCCAGCAGGTCCATCGCCAGCGGCACGTCCTCGCCCAGCACGCGGGCGTAGTAGGCGGTCGCCTCGCGCGAGGTGTAGGCGTTGAGGTAGCCGCCCACGTCCTCGATCGCCACGGCGATGTCGAGCGCCGAGCGGGTGTCGGTGCCCTTGAAGGCCATGTGCTCGAGGAAATGGGCGACGCCGGTCTCGCGGACCGATTCATGCCGGCCGCCCACCCCGATCCAGACGCCCAGCGCGGCGGAGGCGAGGCCCTCCATCCGCTCGGTGGCGATGCGCAGGCCGTTGGGCAGCGTGTCGATGCGAAGGGTCGAGCCGTCTCGGCTCATCGGCGGGCCTCCTGGCGCAGAAGCGCCTGCAGTGCGGCGAGGTCGTTGGGAACGACGGTGGTGCGCTCGCGCGCGAGCTCGATATGGGCGAGGCGGGCGGGCAGCACCGGGCGCACGCCGCAGGCCTGGCCGACCGCGTCGGGGAACTTGGCGGCGTGGGCGGTGCCCAGCACCACCATCGGCGTGCCGGCATTGCCGCGCACGTCGGCGGCGGCCTTCACGCCCACGGCGGTGTGGGGGTCGATCACCTGGCCGGTCACCTCGCGCATGGCGGCGATGGTGGCGCGGGTCTCGTCCTCGGTGGCCATGCCGCTGTCGAACTCCTCGCGAAGCCGCGCCAGGGCGGTCTCGGGCAGCGCGAAGCCGCCCTGCTGGCGCAGCGATTCCATGAGGTTGATCACGGCCTGCCCGTCGCGGTCCAGCAGTTCGAACAGCAATCTCTCGAAATTCGAGGACACCTGGATGTCCATGCTGGGCGAGATCGTGGGCGCCACGCCTTCCTTGACGTGCATCCCCGTGGTCACCGTGCGGTGCAGGATGTCGTTGCGGTTGGTGGCGATCACCAGCCGCTCGATCGGCAGGCCCATGCGCTTGGCGATGTGGCCCGCGAAGATGTCCCCGAAGTTGCCGGTGGGGACCGAGAAGCTGACCGGCCGATGCGGCGCGCCCAGCGAGACGGCGGCGGTGAAATAGTAGACCACCTGCGCCAGCACCCGCGCCCAGTTGATCGAGTTGACGGCCGCGAGACTCATCTCGTCGCGGAAGGCGTGGTCGTTGAACATCGCCTTGACCATCGCCTGGCAGTCGTCGAAGTCGCCCTCGACCGCGATGGCGTGGACGTTCGCCTCGGTCGGCGTGGTCATCTGCCGGCGCTGGATCTCGGAGACCCGGCCGTGGGGGTAGAGGATGAAGACGTCGACCGCGTCCAGCCCCCGGAACGCCTCGATGGCGGCCGAGCCGGTGTCGCCGGAGGTTGCGCCGACGATGGTCACCCGCTGGCCGCGCTTGCCCAGGACCAGCTCGAACAGCTGGCCGATCAGCTGCATCGCGAAATCCTTGAACGCCAGCGTGGGGCCGTGGTGCAGCTCCAGGATCCAGTCGTTCTCGCCGATCTGCACCAGGGGGGCGCGGGCGGCGTGGGCGAAGGCGGCGTAGGCGCGCTCGATCGCGCCGTAGAGCTCGGCGTCGGTGATCGTGCCGCCCACGAAGGGCTGCATCACCGCGAAGGCCGTCCGCTCGTAGCCGATGCCGGCGAGGTCGGCGATCTCGTGCGCGGGGATCTGCGGCACGAACTCCGGGACATAGAGGCCGCCGTCGCGGGCGAGGCCCGCCAGCATGGCGTCGTCGAAGCCCAGGATCGGGGCCTGGCCGCGGGTGCTGACGTATCTCACGGGTATCGGTCCCTCGTTGCGCGCCCTGCCGGAATCGGCGCTCCGCCCTAGCGCATGGCGGGCCGGAGAACAACGTGGCGAAGGGAAACCGGGGCGTTTCGGGCGCGCATCGGGCCGCTTGCGGGGGCGCGAGGGCGCAGGCGAGGGCCCTTGCCCCCCTCGCGCCCGGGGTCCTAGGTAGGGGCGAGGCGCGGCAGGGGCCGCGCGGGGGGGCGAGACGGAGACGGCGAAGCCCATGACCCAGCACCGCGAAGACCCGCGCCCGCCCGCGCCGACCCAGCCGGCGGAAGGCGCAGCGCCGCGGCCGCCTGCGAGGGGCGGCTGGGCGGTGTTCGCGCTGGGCCTTGCGGGGCTGGCGGCCCTGGTCGGGCCCGGCGCCTGGGTGGCGGCCGGCCAGGCGCAGGCGCTGGCCGCGGT